>JBLGBD010000036.1:0-25711 GCA_047617585.1 Pseudohongiellaceae bacterium
GGGTTTTGCGCGGATCCACTCGCAAAACCTGATCAACTTCGGCGTGTTGCCGCTGACCTTCGTCGATCCTGCGGACTACGATAGCATTCAGGCCGACGACGTACTGCGCCTGACCGATCTGCGGCGCGCGCTGACCGAGGGGGGCGAACTGGTGGTCGAAAACGTCACGCGCCAACACAAATTTCAGATGCGTCACACCATGTCGCCGCGGCAAGTGGTGTTCTTGCTCAGCGGAGGCTTGATCAACTGGATGAAAGAGCGCCTCGGCGCTTTACCCGAGTCTGGCGGTGCATGATGGGGCGCAATGGGCAAGTTCGGTTTTGCAAACATCGAGCAGCTCGCGCTGCGCCTTAACGGCCATTCAAAGCAGATGACCTTTAACAGATGAGACACATTTGAGTGGACCCGCGGAACCTCGTTCAGGCAGCACCTCATGGTTCACGCTATTTACTCAACACCTTAGAAAGCCCCTCCAAAAGTGCGACTACCTATACCCGCGAGTTAAGCCGATGATTGGTATCACTAAAAGTTCGCTGCTATCTGGCGGTGAAGTCGATAGCACTGGCGGTATCGGTGGTTATTTCGCAGACGGTGGCGTCCCTAGCTTGACCGTTAACTACTCTGACGACAAATACGAGGCTGAGTGGTATAGCGGTTATTACCTCGCTGCCCGTGATGGCGGCGTGTCAGGCAACACCAATGATTTCGTTCACCTATGGGGCAGCGGCGGCTATCGTTTTAACAAATACGTCTCATCTAGCATGCATTGCGAGTTGCTAGAGCAGACCGACGGCCTGCCCTCCGGCGCTGACGAAACAGTCTACGAGTGGCTCGGACCCTACGTCCAATTCACATTATCCCAAGGCGCTTTTGCGGGCTTCAGTGCCGGTTCGGACATTAGCGAAGTCGGCACAGGTGATTTCTACAAACTCAACTTCGGTATGACCTTCTAAGCGGTTTTATAAAACCCAGCATATGCCTAGGAGACTACTGCTGCTATTACCGAAATGGTTTTAATGATGGCGGCGGTATATTTTGGTTGTTAACGCTCTGCGAGACCCACTTGGGATCGGGGGTCAGAGTAACATAAGCGATTTTTACTCTGGCCCTTTACACTGACCCCATAAATTCTTATTGACAGTAAAACTCCTCTACGAAGCCCTGTAAGCAGTTTGAGTATAAGGCAAACAAACCACACTTTTTGAAAAACGCTCATGTATAGCAATTTCTGATGAGCATTAAAATTTAAGACTTTGTGATGGGGTGAATCTTTTGATGGTCAGTGTAAAACAAGACTGGAACATTTACCCCCGGCTTGTTTTACGCAGGTACCTTTACACTCAGTTTGGCTGCTTCACTTTCCGCAAGTAAGGTGTAATTGTGTCCCAGCCATCTGGATATATTTCTTTTGCCGCCTCATCGGATACTGAGGGAACAATAATCACGTCCTCTCCGTTTTTCCAATTAACCGGAGTTGCCACTTTATGTTTGGCCGTCAACTGCATGGAATCTAGAACCCGCAGAATTTCGTCAAAATTTCTGCCGGTGGTCATTGGGTACGTCATCATTAATTTAATAGTCTTATCCGGACCAATGATAAACACTGAACGTACAGTGGCATTATTGGCCGCCGTTCGCTCGGCACTGGTACCTGGCTCATCAGCTGGAAGCATATTATAAAGTTTGGCGACAGCCATCTCGCTGTCACCAATCATCGGAAACTTCACTGCGTGACCCTGAGTTGCTTCTATATCTTTTGCCCACAGCGCATGATTGTCAACAGGGTCAACGCTCAGACCAATGACTTTGCAATTGCGGCTCGCAAATTCTGTTTCTAGGCCAGCCATATAACCAAGCTCAGTTGTACACACTGGTGTGAAATCTTTCGGGTGAGAGAATAATACACCCCACTTGTCGCCAAGCCATTCATGGAAATTGATTTCCCCTTGTGTAGTCTCAGCTGTAAAATTTGGTGCCTCGCTATTAATTCGCAATGACATAGTTCTCTCCTTTAAAATGTGGTTAAAACTCAGAGCCTGGTATGGAATATGGAATCGGAGTAAATAAGGTTAGGGGCGGACGTTCCTAACCTTATTTACTCCGACACCTACTTGTTAACACTGCTTTAACAAGCCTGCCGCGGTGATCCAAAAAAGTGCATTTTTAGTGTACGCTCAGCACAGCACGCTTTCAAGCGGCGTCAAAAATGAAAATAATTGAGAGGTATTGAGAAAGTAATTCGAAAATAATTGATAGCCCCTTATCTAACCCGTTAGACTCCTCTTAATTTCCAATCAAATACTCATCAAGGATCATAATGAAGATCGAAAAATCCCGACGAAGAATTCTCCAGGCTGGCATGTTACTGACTTGTGCAAGCGCAGCACCCTTAGCTTTCGCGCAATCAAATATAATTGAACACCGCTTGGATGAACTTGGTATTGAACTGCCTCCTACGCCCGCCCCATTGGCCAACTATGTCGCCTATCAAGTTGCTGGCAATATGGCTTACATTGCCGGACAAATCCCATTTTTGAACGGCGAGTTAATGCACCCTGGAAAAGTGCCGAGCGGGGTAAGCGTTGCGCAAGCCCAAGCAGCAGCTAGGCAGTGTGGAATTAACATAATTGCGGCATTAAAAGGTGCTTGTGAGGGTGATTTAGGCAGAGTGAGACAATGTGTTCGAATACAAGGATTTGTTGCATCGGACAACGACTTTACAGGACAGTCCACAGTCATAAACGGCGTTTCTAATCTTATGGTCGATGTGTTTGGGGATGCAGGCAAACATACCCGCTTGGCTTTAGGATCTAATTCTCTTCCTGCGGACGCCTGCGTGGAAGTGTCTGGTATCTTTCTTATAGAATAAAGAGACTATTTAACACAGTCATAGACGAAGGCGGGAGGCATGTTGCGAAGAGTAAAGCGCAGCTTAACATCGCTAAACATGGATTTTACATCACCATAATTTTTCAAGCTGTATGAGTATAAGGTAAATAAACCACACTTTTTGAAAAACGCTTATGGCCTCGTGGAGATGACTGGATAACACAAGGCAACTACAACATTTATGGGTTCTACAAGGACAGTTGTATCGACATCTATCTCTCGACATTATTTGCCACGGATGCGGCCATCAATTTTCAGGACTTTATCGAAGTTGCGACCTCACTTTCCTGTATCAAATAGCAAGTAGAGCCGATCGAAAGAAGCCACTGGGAAAAACGTGGGACACCGAGGCCATAATGACTTAGCAGCAAGATCGGATGACACCAGGACGCCGCTGGGCTAACGAGCTACTTGCGGTTGGGCAGTTGGGGGGATTCGCAGCACTCATGCGCTGCAATCTAACACCACTATCAATTGGATGAGGAATCGTTGTTAACCCGGGGACGACTGAATAACAGTGTATCGACCGTATGACAACTATTTGCATTTTTTGCTATCGCATTGCTCAGTATCAGATCCGGCGATGTGCAGAATCCGTTCAACGGCAGCCAATCGACTGTTTCCAAACTGGTACGAAAGGGCAGCGCTGTAAGCCAGCGAGATCAGATTACACTCTTATCCTTGGCGCACAACCGTTAAGTCACTATGGATTCGGTGTCCTCCGTCCCTCTAGATTATGCCTAGATAAACAGCCAAATCACCTCTGCCCGACCTTCCCATGGCTATCATAGGTTTGTTTACGAGTATCTTTTTCGACGGCGAGAAACCGGCGGCTATCCCCGCGGCTTGATGACTTAAGCTATCCTTTAGATTGCTAACGCCAGTTGTTGATTTACTTACATCAAGCCCATGGACTTGTGCCATGCTAGCCTTTACTCTACTTTTAGTTTTTATCAATTCGATCATGTATACAATGATCATGCTTCTAGGCATTGCTGGCCTATGACTGATCTTAACAAACGTTATTGCAATGACAGGCGAGGCCTGGTGCAGTGCCGCATCACCGGTATTGGCATCCTCTGCTAGGAGAGCGACTTGGCACATACGCACACCTATCCGAACTACCTGTCGGCGAGCGGTTGGAATGCGCTGTTGCCGCCGGCACCCGCCAAACCGAGTTTGGTTGGAGATCTTGCATGCAAGGTAGCGATTATCGGTGCCGGTTTTACAGGCATAGCGGCAGCCAAACGGTGGGCAGAAAAAGCGCCTGCTGATTCCATTGTGCTGCTAGATTCCAGCGTTATCGGAGAAGGCAACCCAGGCCGCAACTCGGGTTTTCTGTTAGAAGTCTCTTTGGCTGAGGATGCGAATGCGCTTCAAGTTGACCGCATGGCTAATAGCAATAGGCTGTTATCGGAGACAATGGAGCACATCGTCGACGAGGTTAGAAAAACTGGCGATTCAATTGATTTGCAGCGGCGGGGCACTTACCGTGCAGCGGCGAGTGCAGTTGGCATGAAGGCGCTAAACAATTACCGCGATTTTTTACAGGCATCAAATCTTTCCTTCGAAGATTTGAACTGCAAACAACTAAAACAAAGAATCGGCAGTGAGTTTTATCAAGCTGGCCTTTATTCGCCTCACTGCTACCTAGCTCAGCCTGCTCAACTTATTAGAACCTTGGCGAAGTCTCTTCCGGCATCCGTTTCCTTGTTTGAGAATACCCCGGCACTGAGTCTTGTTCGTGCCGATAATCGATGGACGATTACGAGCCCACAAGGAAGAGTAATCGCAGATACGGTTATTCTTGCAAACAACGGCTTTGCGAAAAACCTCGGTTTTGGCCGCTCGCGGTTAGTGGCCATGTACACCTATGCGGCACTTACGCCAGTGTTGTCTGATGATGTGCTCGCTGAGTTGGGCAGTGATACT
This sequence comes from Pseudohongiellaceae bacterium, assembly GCA_047617585.1. Taxonomy (GTDB): domain Bacteria; phylum Pseudomonadota; class Gammaproteobacteria; order Pseudomonadales; family Pseudohongiellaceae; genus UBA9145. The sequence goes on from JBLGBD010000036.1 coordinate 4,822, forward strand.
AACTGGGGCATTCTGCCGACTCATCGCCTGGGTAGCACATTAAGGCGAACTCAAGATGGGCGCTTGTTGATTAGGTCTCAACATGGCTATGAAAAAGAAACTCCCCCATTAGAAGTGAAGCAGGCACTGCAGCAAAGGCTGGCAGAACGTTATCCTGGGCTTCCCATAACTGAGTTTGAACACGTATGGGGTGGCGCCGTGGGCTTTACTTATAACGGCGGCGTATTCTGGGGCGAGAAGCAGCCAGGCTTGTTTGTGTCGGCTGGGTGCAATGGTGGTGGTACGGTAAAAGGCAGTTTGCTGGGTCGTCTGCTGGTTGACCAAGCGTTTGGTGAAGCCATTCTTGACGTGGATTTATTATTTGGCCAAGCAAGCTGGATGCCGCCCGAACCTCTTCGTCTTGCTGGTTTTTTGGCAAGTTCTCTAGTTGAAAAAATAACTGGTAAGGGGGAGCTCTAACTTAGTCGTTAACCGCCGACAAAAATTCTCTTCTGGTAGTCTGTGCCTCGCTCCCCTAGACTGCTCCTAGAAAAATAATAAAAACAGGAGCATTCCATTTGGAGGCCACCGACTATATTGGCCCTTTGTCTTTAGTGCCAGCAAGTGTCGCCATATTGCTCGCCTTCTATACCCGCAACACTGTTTTCTCACTCGCTGTCGCTTGCCTCGCCGGAGTTTTAGTCTCGGGGCAGGGCCTTTTGGGCTTTCCTGATTTGTTAGTGGGCGCACTGGGTAACAAAGATTTTTCGTGGATATTGCTGCTAGAATTTTTTATTGGTATTTTAATTGCGTTTTTTCAGCGCACCGGCGCGATTCTAAATTTCTCTCAGTTTATAGAACAACGCAAAATGACCCGCAAGCGAGTTCAGCTGATCGCTTGGTTTATGGGTATGTTTGTTTACTTCAGCGACTATTTTAGCCCGCTTTTTGTAGGCTCAACAATGCGTGCACTATCCGACCGCTACAAAATATCGCGGGAGAAACTCGCTTATATTTGTGATTCAACTTCAGCCCCAGTAAGTATATTAGTGCCAATAACCGGCTGGGCAGTTCTCGTTGCTGGGTTGATCGTTGGCATGGGCCCGATTGAAAACGCGGCCGATGGGATGATGGTTTTCATCTATTCAATTCCCTTTAATATTTACCCGATCGCGGCGGTTGCTATGGTGGGCTTAATTGCTAGCGGGTTCTTGCCTGACTTTGGCCCAATGAAAGTTGCTGAGGATCGGGCGATGAATGAGGGCAAGCTTGTTCGCGACGGCTCGCAGCCTTTGATGGGCGAAGAGCTGACGAATATCGAGCCTTTTCCTGGTATAAAAACCAGTCTGTTTTGGAATTTCTTTTTTCCGGTGTGCTTGGTGATAGTGTTTGCTGTGGGCTCGGTCATGATTACTGCAAGCGCGAAACCTATGGAGGCTTTTATGCTTGCGGCGGTTGCTGCCGGTATCGTCATGCGGGCGCAGGGTGTGCCTCTGCACGAAATCACCACAACCGCTATGGCTGGGATCAAAGGCATTATGCCCGCCGTGGTAATACTGGCGTTTGCCTATGCGCTCAACGATCTCTCTGCTGCTTTGAACACTGCAGACTATATTATCAGCGCGACAGAATCTTGGATGACTCCTCGGGTGCTGCCAATGCTGGCATTTCTGATTACCGGCTTTGTTGCCTTCTCCACCGGAACCTCATGGGGCACCTATGCCATCATGATTCCTATCGCGGTGCCATTGGCTTTTAGCTTTTCTGGCGACGAACTGAGCACAGTGGTCTATGCCACTATCGCGGCTGTGGCTGGGGGCGGGGTTTTCGGCGATCACTGTTCACCGTTGTCGGATACCTCTATATTGGCCTCCACCGGCGCTGCCTCTGATCATATCGATCATGTTAAAACTCAGCTGCCCTACGCGGCAATTATTGGCGGTCTTACCCTCGTGGTTTATTTTGCGATTGGTTGGGCTATTTAGCCAAACACAATCGCCTGCGCGCTGGCAAACAAACCAAGTCGACAACGCTTGCGCGGTTCCCCCCGAGGTCTGCTAAACTCACGGCTTATTGATAAAAAAACTAGGAAGGGCTAAGTGGTGGGAAAGTCTCTTTGGGCGCCATTTATGGCGAATTTAGCGATTGGGCTGCTAGTGCTGCCGGTGGCAGCAACCTCAGATGCAGCGGAACCCGTAACAGACAGCTGGCGGATCGTGAACTATTGGTCAGAATGGTGCGCCCCTTGTCGGGTGGAAATCCCCGTGTTTAACGAATTAAGCAAAGAGTTGGCCAGCAGCGACGTGATTATCGTTGGGGTTAACTTTGATGAAGACCCTCTACCGATTACCTTAGATATAGCCCAAGAGCTAGGCATTGAGTTTCCAACTTTAACGGTGGAGGAGGTCATGCAGTTGGGACTGAGGCCACCTGATGTGCTGCCTACTACCTATATCCTTTCCTCTTCGAATGAGATTGTAGCCAAATTGATTGGCCAGCAAACTAAGCAAGACATAGTTGATGCACTCTCAGCCCAGGGTTATTCCGCTTGGGGCAAGTAGGACAAACCACAGACACAAAAAGCTCTGCCATAAGAAGTACTGCCGCAAAACTACTTCTATAAAAGTTCTGCTATTTAAGTACTACTATAGACGCACAGCCACAAAAAGGTCAGTCATACAATGAAGCAATCAACAAGTATTCGACAACTGGGTTTGCCCACAGCAGGCTTGATCGTAGCGCTTTGTAGCGTTTTTAGCGCCGTCTTCGCGGCTGAGACTGGTTCAGCCACTGTGGAATTAATCCAGTCTCCCGCACCAGCCAACAGCAGCCTATCACGCCTAGTCAGTGATGAGTTGGGGCAGGTTTACTTGTCCTGGGTGTCGCAAGCAGACGGCTCGGCGAGCTTGGTTAGTGCAAGGCTAACAGCAGAGGGTTGGTCCGCCCCCCAGCTGATTAGCCAAGGTGATGATTGGTTTATCAATTGGGCAGATTTTCCCACGCTATCGGTTAGTGAAGGAAACATGGCTGCACATTGGCTAAGGAAAAGTGCCGATGGCGCTTACGATTACAATATTGAGGCCCGATTCTTTGCTGCCCAGAAAGGTCAGTGGAGTGAGACCACAACGATCCATAAAGATGGCGTTAGTGCCGAGCATGGCTTCGTCTCTATGCTGCCCATGAGCAGTGGTCGTACTATGATCACGTGGTTGGATGGGCGTGAAACAGCAGGCGACGACAATACCGGTGCAATGACCTTACGAGCCGGCATTTTTGATTTTACTGGGGCGACTGTCGACGAATGGGAGTTGGACCACCGAGTTTGTGATTGTTGTCAAACCAGTTCAGCTATGACTCGCAGCGGACCAATGGTTGTCTATCGGAACCGGTCTGAGGATGAAGTGCGCGATATCTATATGACTCGCTACGTCGACGGGGTTTGGAGTACGCCTCACGCCATTCATAATGATGACTGGCAGATAGCCGGTTGTCCTGTCAATGGCCCGGCCATCGCGGCCAAAGCTGAGCAGATTGCAGTTAGCTGGTTCTCGGCCAAAGACGACACACCCAAAGTACAGCTGGTAGTGTCGACAGACAATGGTGTTAATTTTTCGCCGGCAATTGGGGTGGCCAGCCCTCACACTAACGGCCGCGTGGACACTGTTATTCTAGATTCTGGCGATATCGTGGTGAGCTGGTTGGACACGGCAACTTCGTCAGCTAAACTCATGCTGTCCCGTTATAGCGCAGGCGGCAAATTGCTAGACAGCACCGAAATAGCAGCCACTAGCGCTTCGCGCCGCAGCGGTTTTCCGATAATTGAAGCTGTAGGAAACGCCGTTTATGTCACTTGGACAGATATCGAGCAAGAGCCCCAAGTGAAAGTAGCGCGGCTAAGTTTCTAGAGTTTAGGTTTCAAGATTGATAATACGTTCAACAATAAAAAGGAAGTGCTCTCGCCTGCGATTGAATGGTGAGGCAGCGCAGGTCCAAACAGTGGGATACGCAGCGGCGCGATCTGGTGAAGCCGTTGGGTCGTTAGCTACCTCTGCGCCTTTCACATAATGGGTTTATGAAGGGGTTTTATGCCTCAACTTACTTGCAGCGCAGAAAGGCCTTTTTACTCGAGTCACACCTTACGCTACCCTCAGATCGAGTGGTACAGCAATATCCCATCCCCGCCTATTTCAATTTCTAGTGATTGAATTGCTACTCTATTAGTGACAACTGTTAGTTAGAATATTCAAACAAGGCATAACCGGGAATTATGCTGGCGCAATAAATCAGAAGGTTGTCACCCTTGCGGATGCAACATGCATTGCGGCAGCGACACCTTTTAAAGAGGCACAGGGTGGCTGGTTTTTGGAGCTATAAATAAAAAAGGGCGCTCCTAAGAGCGCCCTTCCTGTTTTTCAAATCAAACTGCTAGGCAGCTTGATCCATGTCTTCAATATCACATTAGATGTTGAAGTTAACCGCAACGAATGCGAAGCGACCACGAGGACCAGCCGGGCGAGACAGGCTGCCCAGGTACGGCTCTTGATCGAATGCATTGTTCAAACCACCGTACGTGTTGATGCGCTCGCTGAAAGTGTACGCGAAATTGAAATCGTGCGTCCACGAGTCGCCAGTCTGTGAAGGATCAGCAAAGATTGGGTTGTTTGCAAACTGCTGATTGGCTAGGCCAGGCAGCAATTGGGTTTCTTCCCAACGACCCTGCCAGCTCAGAGTTAGGTCACCAATCATCCAGTTTGCGCGGGCATTAATAATCCACTCAGGAAAACCAAACTCGCCTACGCGGGTCTCGAAGATAGATGCGTCAAGCGGATCTTGGAACTCGTTAAAGTCCATCAGGTGCGTGCCCTGAAGACCGAAGTTCAGACCACCCCAGTTGTCGAGCCCAAGAGCAGACAGCTCAAAACCGTAGTCCATACCGAAGTCCAAACCAGCAACCTCAAATGAGCCAAGGTTTACCTGACCCGAGGCGTGACTGGTGATAAAACCTTCTGGAGCGCGCTGGATCAAGCCGCAGTAAACATTGCTAACTGACGCCAAATCCACACAAAGCTCGGAAACCGCTACGGCAGACAGCGTATCAATTGCTCCTTCAATCTCAGTTTCATAGTAATCAATGATGAAAGTCAGATTGTCGATGAAGGTAGGCTCATACACGATACCTGCAGTTTTAGTGGTCGCCTCTTCCTGATTTAGGTTGGGGTTACCACCTGCAACACCCGGAATACCCGCAGTGATGAAGTTGTTAACATCGTACCCGGCGGGAACACCAAGAGCCGCACAGTTGCCAGCACGGTTCACAGAGCCGTTGTTTATGTTGTCGATAGAGCAGGGATCGTCTTGGAACCCATAGAATGCAGGCTGCTGTGGCGAGAATAACTCGTTAATGTTCGGCGCACGTACCGCTTCTGCATAAGTTCCACGTAGAGTCAGTCCAAAGCCAGGCGAATAGCGCAGACCGGTTGACCATGCTTCGTTGCTACCCACAGTGCTGTAGTCGGCAAAACGAATCGCAGCGGTCACTTCTAGCAATTCAACTAGTGGCGCATCGGCAATGATTGGAGCCTGACCTTCGAAGAAGTATTCGAAGACATCAAATTCACCCTGGATAGGCAGCGGCGCGTTGCCGTTCGAGCCGTCCCAAGTAACTAGATCTAAATCGAACTGGTTAACTGTGAAGCTACTTTTCTCTTCGCGGTATTCAACACCTGCTGCCCAACCAATAGGACCACCAGGAAGTTCGAAGAAGCTAGAAGTACTGCCAGCCAATGAGCCAAAGATGACATTCTGCTCTAGCTTGGAAGAGTCCACTACGTCTTGATAAGCAAACGCCGCATTCTCTGGTGAAGTGGAGTTCAGACCGAAGGGGTTAAAGGGCGCACAAGGGCTACCCGCACCTGGAGTGAACGAGGTGATGTCAACCGTTCTGCCATTGCCAGCCGCGTTTACTGTCGTAAACGCAGGAACAGGGAACGTATCTGTGCTTAGCCGACCGTTAGTTCTTAGTCTAGTAGCCAGAGGCGGCGCTGCGGTAGGATCCAGCGTGGAACGACAGACGATGTCGCCGGTAGCAGGATCGACTACTGCGTCCATGGCCGCGTAGAAGCGGTCTTCAATACGCTTGTTCAGGTTGAGGTTATCAACAGTGGTCTCACCGTAGTTGTAAGACAGCTCATACTCAATGCCATCTAGCATATCTAGCTGGCCTTCGATACCGACAACAATACGAACAGTCTCACGCTCAACATCGAAACCGGTCAGTACCAAATCATCGTCACTGTCTCGGCTAGGACCAAAGCCCCAGAAGCTGCCATCGTTCGGGTTTGTTGCAGGGATAACGCCGGCATTAGCAAGTTCGGTAATCTGAGCCCGTAGCGCGGGTGGAATGTACGGGTTGTCGTACTGAACAGGAATCGCGTCGTTGAAATCCACGCCTGCGATGTCGGTGTTGTTCGAGTAGTTATACTTCGACTCGACGAAGAAGCTCATGCTGTCAGTGATTTCAAAACTGCCGTTAAGGTTAATCGAGTAACGTTCCTGCTCTGGTAAGATGGTCTGCTTAGTGGACTGTAGACCGTCACCAATGCCGAAGGCCTGATTCACGTTTGAAACGAAACCAGGGTTGTAGGGGCGAGGAATACCATTAAACGGAGCCTCAATCACCTGCACCAGCGGGACATTAGTACCCGGAATAAATTGCTGCGGTAGTCCATCACGCGCGTTCGCGGCCGCAGCAGCGACCGCGCCGAAACCATTGGGCGAAGCCAGATTGAATACACCGTAAGGCGAAGAAATCGGGTTAGTAGTCGGTCGAACATAAGCTCGAGTGGCGTTAGGGTTTGTGCCGGTTAGCGCTGCAATTTGGTCAGTCTGATTGATGTCGTTGCCCTGATACGGCCCCGCAAAGTAGCGATCGCTTTCCAGCACTTCAGAGTTTCTCAGACCTTCAATGGCGATCACAGCTTCACCGCGACCATCCGCCCATTCGAAACCGGTTGCAACCGAGAGATACTGCTCGTCAGAGTCATAGCGGCTAGACATACCAGTTTGCGCAGTCACTTCAATACCGTCGAAATCACCGCCTTGTTTCAAGACAAAGTTAACAACACCAGACACGGCGTCGGCACCGTAGACAGATGAAGCACCGCCAGTCAGGGTTTCAATACGCTGCACCAAGACAGAGGGAATAGAGTTAACGTCAACGGCAGCAGTTCCTTGTCCACCCGCCACGTGGCGTCGACCGTTCACTAGGGTCAGGGTACGCTGAGCACCCAGACCACGAAGGTCTAGCAAACCAAGTCCTACGTCAGAGTCAACTGAACCAGCATCATTAATCGCGGAGAAGTTTGCCGGTAGTGAGTTGTTCAGTTGCGGTGACTCACGAAGGAGTTCGCCGATGTCGGCCTGACCCGACGTGCGCAATGTGTCGCCGCCGATAACGGCAACTGGGCTAGCCGCTTCAGTTGCGTTGCTTCTGGCGATACGTGAACCGGTAATAATTACCTCTTCAACTTGCTCTTGTGCCATGAGCTCACCGGATAGTATCGTGGTCGCACACAGTGCACTAATGGCTTGCACTAACAACTTCTTCTTCATTTTGTTTCCTCTGTAGCAGATTTTCATTGTGTACCTCTCATAACAGATTTCCGGCCACCGTAATTTCTCAACGACCCCAATTTCTATTTAACACTCCACCTTGATCGCGAGGAATTAACCCTAACTAGCGCAAGGAGGTTTGCTCAATCTCAACGAACTGCAATATCAATGCCAGATGCATTTTCGTGCCCCCAGCATGTAAAAAAGGCACTTACTGCGCTGAGACAACGCACAATGGCGCCGGTGAGTGCGCTAAAATGTGGCCATGAGTAACTTTTTAGGGCAGACGATGGTGGTGGGTGTTAGATTTATTTTGCATAAAAAAGCGACGCAAAGAATCAGCTTTGGAGCTTGAAATTGGCCGCTGAGGAAACGGCTTTTAACAAATTAGTTAGCAATGAGGATGGCTTGGCAGTAGGCGTCCTAACTTAGAAAACCACAAGCTGGCTAGTCGATTCGCAGGGTTATTTTTTAAGATTTTTATGCTAATCCCCCGAGCTTGAAGAGGAAAATAGATTCACATATTGAGCCCTTTTTATCTGTGTAAATAGCGTTTTTGGCAAGTGCTGTACGGCAGGGTGTGTATCACTAAATGAAAAAAGCTTCGCTTAATATCATGCCGAGAAAACAGGAATTGAGCTAGAAAACTCTGTAATCATTACAGGCTCTCTAGTATCGGCGTGATTGACAGTTTGTCGCTTTTATACCAAGTATTGAACGTATAGGGTTAATCGCCACTATGTTTCAAAACTAGAACTACTGTTCTAAGGAGGCGTCTGTAATCAAGTCGACGTTGGGGTGGCCTTATTCGGTGCGGCTACCAAAAAGGTATGCCGTAGCGTTTCTAACGCTTAGGCCTAAATGATGCACTTTGGATCGGGAGCTGCTTTTTCTACTCATTTTCCTGCTCAATTTTGTTGCCGTTGTGCCGAATTGGTGCGGGGTAAATGTTCAGCATAAAATTTGTGGATATGGAAACAGACTGACTAAAATTACATTTCGTATTTGACTACTCTTAGCTCCTCGATTGTTCTATTCTCGCACCTGCAGTTTTTTTCTTTTACCTATACTATTTTTTACCGCCTCGGTGGCGCCGCGATCGGCTTACTATTAATTAAATTCGGAGAACTTTCTATGTACAAGACCCTTAACAAAAAAGCCGCCCTCTGCCTGTTGAGCATGGTTGGTTTATCTGCTTGCTCCACTGAGGGGGATGCTGCCGCAGATTTAGCAGGCAACCTCGAAACGGCGGAAGGGATGATCGATGCATTCTATTCCTTTGATGCAAGTATGTTGCAACCCTTTCTTAGTCAGGCTGGCGAAGCCGAAGCTTCAATCTTGGGGTACCAGGCTTGGGCGGAGGGTGGCCACTACATCGTCATGTCACGAGGGGCTTGTGAAGAAGAAGCGGAGAACATCATCAGCTGTGGCATCACCGTGCAGGATGATCCAGTTGTGGCGTTGGAAACAGGATTTAATGTCACAGACACTTTTCAACTCACATTTGAAGATTCGATCATTGTAGGGGTTAAAACCAGTTCAAACGATCAGCCCATTTATTACGAGGCGGGAAAATGGGTTGAAGCGAATCTTCCTGAAGTGATGGAAGGTCCATGTAAGCGCACTGACGGCCAGCGGGAAACACCCGGCGACTGTGCCAGAGCTATGACCGATGGTTATAGGCAGTTTATGGTGGCCAAAAAAGCTGAGGCTGAAAACGGCTCGGCCTTTGTTCCAGGCTCATTCGAGCCGCCTGTCTTAGTTGAAACTGTCGACTTTAATTTGGTGCCACTTGGCCCAGATTTAGTGGAGGTAGACTTTGCAGCGTATATGTCATCCATAGAGCATTTGCAGCAGACCTTTTCTCGCAGCACAGGCTGGCCCCACGAAAACATTACCGATGAAGACGCCATGAAGGATATGTTGAACGAAGAGTCGCGTTTCAATCAGCGCGAGTCGTTTGCGTATGCGGTGCTGAGCAAAGATGGTGAGCGAGAACTAGGTTGTGTCTATGTCAGACCTAGCGACAAGCCTGGTTATGATGCCGAAGTATCGCTGTGGGTCACTAAAGCTGAGTTTGATGCAGGGTTTGACGAAAAGCTTTATGCGTGGACTCAGCAGTGGGTAGAAGGAAGCTGGCCATTTGAGGAAGTGGCTTACCCAGGGCGATCCATCGAATGGACCGCCTGGGATAAGCTATAACGGTTTCTGCTTAGAGTTCCTTCAATTTCGCGCTGGGGTAGAACGCCAGTGCGAACTGCTCCGATATAGACAATGCTTTGCCCTTGCCAGCGCCACACTGCGTCACTCCAGTATCTGAACAGTAAGTGCCGAATAACCGGTCCCACGAAATAGTATTGCAGCCGTAGTTCGAGTCAGATTGGCGGCGATCCAGTGCGTGGTGACATTGGTGCTGCGGTGCTGTCGCGAAAATCCAGTCATAAATTGGAAGCGACGTGAGCGGCAGATTTGCATGATTTAACTTACCGTTTCACATGCCGAATGCAGCCGACACTGCGATGATGTTCGGGCCAGCGCCGAGGAAAGCCAGTGTAATAGGTGTGCCAAGACTCAATGCGAGATACTCTAATGGATGCGTTCTTGTGCCACGCATACAGCCAATTATGGTGATGTGGTGATGAGTCGCGTGCATGCGCCACCAGAACTGTTCTCGTGCTGAACACGATGCAGCCAGTAGTAAATAAAGCCTGAGCAGATGCGAATAGACAGCACTGCGGCGACTAAACCCAGTACCGAATCGGCCTCCAAAGAGATATTCAAAGGCGCCATGTCTCTTATTGCCTTAAAGCCTTCCGATATAGAAGTTCTGTAGTAGTCGCTGATCAGCGGCCCCCAAAGTAACCCACCAGAGGCAAGCCAAAAAGCGTCTTAGGCCAACTCTTTCGGCTCTAGCAGCCAGTCATTGCGCCTGGTCCAGATGCGCTCAGCGGCAATGAGTATAGGTACAGACATCACAGACAAGATGAGCGCGTAGAGCTTATTGTTCATCCAATCACTGGTCATCATGGTGGCGACTAGCACCATTGATCCTAGAACAAGCACAGGCTGCGGCAAAGACCACATATGCGCTGCTAACACAGACCTGTGGAGAGGTTGAGTTTTGTTCGGTTGCTGTCTCAAAAGGCAAGACTGCATCGGCTACTATCCCTAACTGCGAGATTTATTGGTCGCTCATGGTTACTTCGTCTGACGAGTTGTCGTTTATCTTGGTTTGTCTTGGGCGTCTTAGAGCGGAAAATTTCTAAGGCTTCACTCAGTATTTGGCCCTTAATTTATAAGTCTTTAAGCCGTTCGTTTGAATAAAAAGCAAGTGCTAGTTGATCCTTGATTGAAAGCGGGACAGCTTTACCTGCGCCGATTTGGCCTACCTCAGAGTCGCCACAGTAAGTGCCAAACAGGCGATCCCATAAGATAATCATGCACCCGTAATTAGAGTCAGCCTGACTGCGCTCATGGGCGTGGTGCGCCTGATGCTGTGGCGCTGTTGCAAATACCCAGTCATAAACTGGGGTTGTCTTAATGGGTAGGTTGGAGTGATTGAGTACTCCATTCCACATACCAAATGCGCCTGCCACTGCCATAACGCCGTCGCTGGCACCAAGCAATGCTAAGGCCACTGGAGTTCCAAGGAAAAGTGTCGCCCACTCGAGGGGGTGAGTTCGATCGCCGCGCATGCAACCCATCTTAGTGATGTGATGGTGAGTCGCATGGATGCGCCACCAGAAAAGCGATTCGTGTTGAACGCGGTGAAACCAGTAGTAAATGAAGCTGGAAGTCATAATCACTGCAAGGGCACAGCCCAGTATTCCTATTGCGGAGGTAGGCTCTAAAGAAATTTGCAGTGGAGCCATATCGCGAACGACTTTGAACCCTTCCGATAGGGGCGTTTCATAATAGCTGCTGTAAAGGGGTACCCATAGGAAGGCGCCAAATGCCAGCCAAAACGTATCCTCCAGCATCTCTTTGGGTTCCAGCAACCAATCCTTGCGTTTGGTCCAGATCCTTTCGGCAAAAATGACTAACGGTATCGGTAGAACAATCATGATAGCGGCGAATAGCTCTTGATGAACCCATTCACTAGAGACCATGTATGCAACGACAATCATCGACCCTAGAACAAGCAGGGGCTGGACTGATGTCCATACAATGTCTTGCAAGGTCCGTCGTTCGGCAGGGGTGGATTGGTCGACTTTTAAGTCTTCATACACTGTATGCGCCATGTCGCTCATTCAAATCTCTCCGCTAGACTTTGTACAAAAAAAATATTTATCGAGATTTACCTGCAAAATCTCCGCCACTTTTCTATTGCAAAAAATTTGATTCAAAATAACGCGGGATCTGCCGAAAGAATTATTTGGCAGTCGGGTATTTTGCTTATATTTCAGTAGCTTAGATTGGGTGCTAGGTAGCTTAAAGCGAACTGCTAAAAAAACTTTCCGGCGTGATCTAGAGTTGCTCTGGTGGTGCAGGGGGACGAAAAGCCCAACAATGTGGCATAGCTGGCTCTAAAACTGTGCGCAGGGAGGGCCGAATGCCCAGATTATGAGACCTAGAGTGGGTACGGTTAATCGTTGCAGGTGCCTCAGTAATTACTCCGACACCTGCGATCAAGTGACTCTGACCCCTTTGATTAGCGTTGTTTGGTTGCGAGGTATGCGCGCCAGCCGCCGAAATGTGAGATGTCTTCGGCGTTGGCAATGCCGCCTTCTTCGCAGATAAATCCCGGAAGGCTGGCGCCGGACTCAAGAGCGACTTTGCCTATGCCTAGGGGGGAGGCAATGCCGGCGACAAAACTGCCGAATTCAGCCATCGGCAGTCGCCAGACTTCTACTTCAATGGCCGTTCCATTTTTGGCAGGTACCAGTGCCGGGCGCTTGCCGTCTGAAAGTGCGTACAGGGCATAGGCCGGTTTGGTGGAAGTTTTCAGTTTGAGTTCGGCGCCGCGGTCCTTCAGCTGCCAGTTAAGCGGCTGGCCTAGCAAATGAGCGCCGCATACAACAACGTCGACTGATTTTGCAGGAGCTACTCTACCGGTCTTTGGGGCTTCGCCCAACGAGTATGGTGTGGCACCTAATGGCAGATTAAGCTGTCGTTGCAATGCGCCAGAGAAACTCAACAACCGACTGTCAGTGAAGGCTCGACTAAACAGTGTGACTCCCCAACTAACTTTTGAACTCAATCGCCCGATAGGGACGGCGGTGGCGGCATAGTCAAGCAGGTTCATAAAATTGGTATAGGTGCCGAGCTTTGAATTCAATGCAATTGGCTGCTTTTCAATCTCCGAGCGAAGGTAGCAAGTGGGAGCGGTTGGGGTTACCACAAAGTCCACTTTATCTAATTCACGATCACAGATGCGTTTTAACGCCTGCAGTTTATACTGGGAGTCGAAGGCATCGGTTACGTTGAATTTTTCAGTTGACGCAAGAATTTCCTGAATGACCGGCAACATGTCAGCCCGATCTACAGCTTGAGTTGCCCAAGCCCGTTCTGCGACCCAAGGACCTTCATACAAGAGCCTTGCAGTCTTTAAAAAAGGTTCAAACTCTATTTGAACTGGTTTGCCGCCTAGCGTAACAAGCTGTTTACAGGCTTCGTTAAACAACGCCTGGGACTCTGCATCGTCGTCGAAATCAAGCTGATCTGGGACGCCGAAACTGAACGCTGCTGGTTTATCATCTCCCCAGTAGGGCGCGCAGTTAAACGCAGTGTTTTGCCGTGAGTAGGGATCCTTGTCGTCAGGCTGAGCCGCGACATCGAGAACATGTACTACGTCTTCGGCCGTTAGGGCAAAAATGGATACGCAGTCCAAGGACTTGCAGGCGGGCACCACACCTTCGGTGCTTAGCAATCCTTTGGTCGGTTTATGCCCTATCAGATTATTAAAAGCAGCCGGCACGCGGCCCGAGCCAGCGGTATCGGTACCTAAGGCGAATGTAACCTGCCCCAACGCCGTTGCAATGGCGGAGCCTGCGCTGCTGCCACCACTGATATAGTCCGGATTGAAAACATTCTTGCCTTCGCCAAACACAGAGCGGGTGCCAACTAAGCCGGTGGCAAACTGGTCAAGGTTGGTTTTACCCAATGGTATTGCGCCGGCTTCGATCAGCAGCGCAACAACCGTAGCTGATTCTTGAGGTAAGTAAGCAAAAGCTTCGCAGCCTGCGCTGGTGGTGACTTGTTTCAGATCAATATTATCTTTGATCGCGAAGGGTATTCCCCAAAGCGGTGTTGCGTCGATAGGCTTGCGTTCTAAGCCGTCAAAATAGACCTGCAGCTCTGCCTCGCTCAACAGGTAAATCCAGGCGTTGAAGCTTGCTTGAGCCAAAGCTTGTGCCCGCAGTTTAAGAATCAAAGACGCAGGCGTTTCTAGGCCACTGACATATGATTCACGCACAGCTTCAATCGTTAGGTTTTGTATCTCAGTCATCGCTTGTCGCGGCCTCCTGCTCTAGCCAAATTAGGCACTGACCAGCCTGAACATCCTGCCCGGTGCGCACCAATACTTTCTTCACCCTCCCTGCTTCGGGAGCGTGAATAGTGATTTCCATTTTCATGGATTCAAGGATCAGTAGAGATTGGCCTTTGCTAATGGTATCGCCTTCCTGAACGTCGATTTTCCATACATTGCCTGAAATTGAGCTGTCTATTGCAAGAGTGCCCTGGGGAATTTCATCCAATTCTATTGTAGTTTCAGTTGCATCGTGTGCGTCGAATGTGAATTGGCCATCATCGCGCCAGCGCTGTAGCTCTTCATCAAACGCTTGCTCCCGCATGGCTTTGAATTCGCTGATGCTCTCATCATGCTCGCTTAGCCAGCTTTGATAGTCAGACAGTGAAAACTCGCACTCCTCAATACGCAGTGAGACCTGACCCTTTGGCAGGTCGCGCCGGAATTCGGCGAGCTCTTCAGGGGTTACCTCATAAAAATGTATCTGATCGAAGAACCGCAGCAGCCAAGGCTTGGAAAACTCGGCAGTTTGTTTGTGCCGGTTCCACATTTGCGACGTGCGCCCGACAAATTGATAGCCGCCAGGGCCTTCCATCCCATAGACACACATATAGGCGCCGCCGATGCCCACAGAGTTTTCGGCTGTCCAGGTTCGAGCGGGATTGTATTTGGTAGTAATGAGCCGATGTCTGGGGTCGATAGGGGTTGCCACCGGCGCGCCTAAATACACATCACCTAGCCCCATCACCAGGTAGGATGCATTGAAGACAATTTCTTTGACATCGTCGATCGACTCCAAGCCGTTCATACGCCTAATGAATTCGAGGTTGCTCGGACACCAAGGGGCATCGGGGCGCACCGATTGCATATACTTCTTGATTGCCAGCTTACAGGCCTCGTCATCCCAACTTAGTGGCAAATAGACTTTTCGACCAGGTATGGTCAGGTCGCCGGTGGGTAACGAGGTCACGGTGTTTTCGATAACCGCAAGTAGGTCGTTCAGCGAAATTAGCTGACTGTCATAGTGAATTTGCAGTGAGCGAATTCCTGGAGTTAGCTCCCTTATGCCTTTGACCCCTTGGCGTTCAAGTTCTAACATCAGAGCGTGGACTTTAAACCGGCGCGGGATATCCAACACTAATGGGCCGACTTCGATTAGTAGAAAATGATCGCCAGCTAAGCGACAAACCAAGTCATCGCCTTCCCACTGCATATGTTTGACGATTGGCTGGCTTAACTCAGCCAAGGCATCGTGCTGACTAAATTCAGGCAACTCTAGTACGCCAATCGCCGCTATTTGAGCCGCTTCAGCCTGAACGGCTGTTTCGTAGCTGACAGGGATAAATTTTACAGTTTGTCCAGAGGACAGTTGGCCCAACTTCCATAGGTCTGCTGTGATAACCGTAGCAGGGCAAACGAAGCCGCCTAAGGACGGTCCGTCCGGGCCGAGAATTACTGGCATGTCACCGGTAAAATCTACCGTGCCGAAGGCATAGGCGTTATCGTGAATATTTGACGGGTGCATGCCCGCTTCGCCGCCTGAGGGTCTGGCCCAAGTTGGTTTTGGTCCAATTAATCGAATACCAGTGCGGCTTGAGTTGTAGTGCACCCGCCATTGGCTGGAAAAAAACACCCTAATGTCTTCGTCAGTGAAAAAGTCGGGCGCACCATGAGGCCCGTATATAACCCGAAGTTCCAATACTTCAGGAATGACAGGCGCGTTCATTTTCTGAGGCTCGAAATAAATGGGCTCAACCAAATGCAATACATCACCTGTTCGCAGTGCCCGGCCTGCGTGGCCACCAAACTGGCCAAGCGTGAAGGTTGATTTTGACCCAAGATAAGCTGGGCATTGGACTCCACCAGAAATAGCCAAGTAGCCGCGGGCACCAAAGCCGCTAACTTTTCCAATGCTCAAGGTTTGACCGGCGGAGACAGCAACCGATTGATATCTGGGTACTAACTGACCATCAATTTGGGCCTGCATATCAGCGCCGGTCAGGGCAATTACGGTGTCGGATTCAAACTGTAGCGTAGGCCCGCTTAAGGTGATTTCAATTGCCGCAGCATCCGCTGGGTTGTGGAGCAATTGGTTGGCTAAGCGAAATGACAAGGAATCCATTGGGCCGGAAGGGGGAACCCCAACATGCCAGTAGCCCTGTCGACCGGGGAAATCTTGCACCGTAGTTTGAGTGCCGGCACTGAGCACGCGCAGTGACGGTCGGCGAAACGAATGGGAAGCAAGGGTCTTGGTTAGCAACTGCCCAGACTTTGCGGAATCAGTTTCTAACACCGATGCAACATAGCTTAGATTGGTCTCAATGCCATAGATTCGAGTTTGATGAAGAACGTCAGTCAGTGTCGCAATTGCCTCTTCCCGGGTGTTCTTTGACACAATCAGCTTCGCCAGCATGGGATCGAATAAAGCTGGAACTTCGACGCCGGCTTCCACCCAAGTATCAACTCGCAAGCCTTCTATTTTCGGGAAATAGACCTCGGACAATAGTCCGGCGCTGGGCTGAAAATCTCGTTGAGTGTCTTCGGCATACAGTCGCATCTGGATTGAATGCCCGGAAGGCTTCAGGGTCGGCCGGATCAATGCGAGCGGCTGCAATTCATCAGCCGCGAGCTTAAGCATCCACTCGACTAGGTCGACCTTAAACACTTCTTCGGTGACGCCATGCTCAACCTGCAAGCGGGTATTCACCTCTAAAAAGTAAAATGACTGCTGATCTACATCGAATATGAATTCGACGGTGCCGGCATTTCGGTAGTTGACCGACGCCATCAATTCCTCGGCTGTGCGGTGCATCTTCTCACGCAGTTCTGGCTTCAGATTGGGAGCAGGGCATTCCTCAATCACTTTCTGGTTTCTGCGCTGAGCGGAGCAATCCCGCTCGCCTAGTGCAATAGCATCACCCTTGCCATCAGCAAATACTTGAACTTCTATATGGCGGGCATTTTCAATAAACTTTTCAAGAAAAACTCGGTCATCGGAAAAGTAGTTGGCACTGAGCCTCTTTACACTTTCCCATGCTTGTTTCAACGCGTCGGCCCCCCAACACACCTGCATACCAATACCGCCACCTCCGGCACTGCTTTTCAGCATAATGGGAAAGCCAATTTTTTCTGCCCAGCGAAGTGCGCTGTCAAGGTCCTCTAAAACACCGGAGCCTGGCAACAAAGGAACTTGGGCTTTTTCAGCGGCTTCTCGGGCCAAATGTTTTAAGCCGAAGACATTTATTTGCTGGGGCGTTGGACCAACAAATTTTAGGCCGTGGGATTCGCATTTCTTGACAAAATTTGGATTCTCACTCAGAAAGCCGTAGCCGGGGTGAATTGCGTCCGCGTTCGTTTCCTGGGCAATTTGAATAAGTCTGTCTTGGTTCAAATAAGTCTCTGCAACAGAGCCACCGCCTAAGGCCACAGCAATA
This sequence comes from Pseudohongiellaceae bacterium, assembly GCA_047617585.1. Taxonomy (GTDB): domain Bacteria; phylum Pseudomonadota; class Gammaproteobacteria; order Pseudomonadales; family Pseudohongiellaceae; genus UBA9145. The sequence goes on from JBLGBD010000036.1 coordinate 22,315, forward strand.
TCAGCGAGCTGGACATGTAAACTGTCCTGGTCTTTTTCGTGGTAAACAACCACAGATTCGATATCTAGTTTTTTGAGGGTTCGGATAATACGCGTAGCGATGGCGCCACGATTAGCAATAAGTACACGCTTAAACATAATGTTTCTCTGTCTGACGTGGGTCGTCCCTGGTTTTTTAGAAACGCCGACAGGTCGTCCTGCGGGTTATTTTCGTCTAGGTCTATCTAGCAGCCCAAATAGCGACTTCTATTGGTGTAGGGTTGTACGCATTACAAGGATTGTTTAACTGCGGGCAATTAGAGATCAGAACAATGGTATCCATCTTTGCAGTTAGTTCAACATATTTACCTGGTGCTGAAACGCCATCAGCAAACTGTAGCCCTCCATCTGGGGTAACCGGCACGTTCATAAAGAAATTAATATTGTGACCAATGTCCTCTTTAGCTAAGCCATATTCTTCATGTTCGGCAATGGCTAGCATCCAGCTGTCTCGGCAGGCATGCATACAACGTTTTTCTAAGTCGTAGCGCACGCTGTTGGACTCCGTCGAACAGGCGCCGCCCAAAGTGTCGTGTCGGCCACAGGTGTCGGCAACGATCTCAATCAGGTCTCTATTCAGGTTTGTTTTCAACATGGTCCCGGTAGTGAGATAGAGCGCGGCCTGTTCGCGAATGGTGTCACTAGCACTATAACGCTCACTTGGGTCTTTAGCGTTGTAGAACAAGGTGTCCGCCGCTTGGTTGCCCTCAAGATCAATTATTCGAATGGTTTCACCGGCTGCAATGGTTTGGATAAAGTAGTCTCCAGCGTCCACTGTTGTGCGAGCTCTGGCGCTAGATAATGCCAATTCACTTTCTTTAATCATAGCTATTACTCACATCCCTAAGTGATACAACGCGTTGTTGTGAAATCCGCGGCGATTTTCGTCACAAAGATTCAAACATGCATCATCCGATTGAACTGGGCCGGCTTTTTCTAGATCAATCTGAACCGGTTTTCGCGGGTAGTCTTGTGCTGTGTTCAGCGGATGCGGGCAAGTGTGCATGACCACTAAGGTATCCATTTCAAAGCGCAGTGTAATACTATCATTGACCTGGCTTTGTCTTGAGAGACTTAGCTGGCCTTCCTCATTGGTGGATACCTGCGAAAAGAAATTTAGATTCGACGCTAAGTCTTGTTTTTTCAGCCGATATTTTGTGAGCTCAACCAAAAAAGCATCAAAGCCATTTTGTAGCCAGTCATTGCGCTGATCCTGATAGTTTCTTTCACCCCATTGGCGGGCGACGTGTCCAGGGTGAGAGTTTCCACACATGGTGTCGTGCCATCCAAAGGAGTCGTCGATAATTGACGCAAACACGCGGCCCATGTCTGAATAGAGACAGTGTCCCTTGGTTAGCTTGAACGTGTGCTGGCATTTTAGGGTGTCAGGGGCATTGTATTTTTCGCTTAACAAGGTTGGGTTATAGAACAGCATGCCAACGTTTGCGCCACCTTCTAGGTCGGTCAATTTCAGCTGCATTCCTTTGCGCACATAAAGTGACCAATGGGCGCCAGCTGCAAGGACGGTTTGGTAAGTGTCGGGGAATTGGTTTTGCTTGTTCATTTTTTTGTCATTCCAAAAATCTAAGTTGCCGCAGCCGCGGACAAGTGATTACTAATGGCGTCGAAATCTTCAATTTTTACCGGTGAGCCTTGGGAGCGCAGCGGTAAATCAAAGGTAATGGTGCTGCCAAACCGATTCGGTGCATGGAGGTCATGTCGCACTTTATCGAAGACCCAAAGTCGGCTGCCCAAATGAAAGCCCTCCCGTAAATCATGAGTTACCATGAATACGGTTAGCTGGTATTTTCGCCAAAGCCCCAATACAAGTTCGTGCATGTCTTTGCGAATGCCGGGGTCTAAGGCGCCAAACGGCTCATCTAAAAGTAGTATCTTGGGCTTCTTGATCAATGCCTGCGCTAAGGCAAGCCGCTGTTGCATACCGCCTGACAATTCATGAGGATACTTATTGAGGGCTTGGTCGAGACCAACTGCGACAAGCAATTCATCGGCCTGTGCCAAAGCTGCTTTTCGACGCGCACCAAAAAGCCGTCCCAACCAAGCGCTCTGCTCAAACTCCAAGCCAAGGGCAACGTTCTCACGAACATTCAGATGGGGGAACACCGAGTAGCGTTGAAACACGATGCCGCGGTCTGAACTGGGCTCGTGGCCGATGGGTTGTCCTGCCAATAAAAGCTCACCAGAAGAGGCGCGCTCTGTTCCTAAAAGCAATTTAAGAAAGGTGCTCTTACCACATCCGGAGGCGCCGACGAGAGTGACAAACTCGCCTTCCTTTACTTTTATGCTAAGGTTTTCCAATACGACGTTGTCGCCGTAATGCTTAGAAATTCTGTTTAGTTCTATGAATGCACTCACGTTGCTGCCCTAATTATCCTCGTGGTACCAAGGAAACACGAGTCGACTGAGTTTCAGTAGGCCCCAATCTGCCATGAACGCCAAAAAAGTAATCCAAACCACATACGGCAGGATGACATCCATCGACATGTAGCGACGAACTAGAAATATCCGATAGCCAAGGCCGTCGGTTGATGCAATGGCTTCTGCAGCAATTAAAAACAGCCACGCGGCACCAAGGCTAAGGCGAACGGCATCGATTAGGCGCGGGAGTATTTGCGGAAGAATCACCCGCAGAATTATTTGCCAGCTGTTGCCACCCAGAGTTTGAGCTTTGACCAACTGCTCCCGAGGTAGTTCTTGAGTGCGCTGCAGAATATCTCTGATCAAGAATGGGGATACGCCAATAACTATTAGCATGACTTTAGATAGTTCACCCAAGCCGAATACGATAAATAGAACGGGCAGTATGGCAAGTGGAGGAATCAAAGAAACAGCGGTAATTAGCGGGTTCAATGGCGCGGCAATCATTGGAATAGACCCCGCTGCCAGGCCAACGATTAATCCAATAAGAGCCGCAATCAAGATGCCTTTGATTAATCGGTCGAGGCTGCTTTTGGTGTCCTGCCAGAACACATATTCACCGCTGCGCTTACTAGCTTGGAATGCCATCCGGTCTATGCCGTCAGCAATCTCGGCAAAGCTCGGCAGAAGTTTATCTTGCTCATTCTCGGCTTTGCGACTATCGGAGCTGATCTGATATACCAGTAAAATCAGCAAGAATGGAATAATGCCCAGCGCGGTTTTAAGCGCGCGACTTGGCTGAAGATTGATGAGCCTTTGCATTACATTATTCTCTCAAGCGACTAGTCATTAAGTCAGAATCAACCGCCCAAAAATTTTACAGTTCGCCTTCTGCGGCCATTTGCATAAATGAGGGGTCGAAACGCAGCTGGATATTGCTGCTATTGCCAAACACACCCGTCGGAGTTTCAATGCCGATG
>JBLGBD010000037.1:0-25531 GCA_047617585.1 Pseudohongiellaceae bacterium
TGCAGGATTTTATAGCGGCTGCGGATACGGCTCAGCCGTTGGTCGTTTGCTGCTATCACGGCAACAGCAGTCAAAGTGCGGCAGCATTTTTTGCCGAGCAAGGGTTTGTTCAGTCTTATAGTTTAGATGGCGGCTTTGAAGCCTGGCAGGAAGCCTTGGGAGTTAGCGAAAAATTCTAGGCCTAGGCCTCTGACTTGTCAGCGTCGGCTGCTTCGGCGTCAGCTTTTTCAAATATGCGCTTGGTGGTCATAAGCGCCACCATATAGATCATGTTTAACATCGCCCAAGCAAATAGCTCTAACGGCCAAAGTCTATGGGCTAGCGGGTCGATGAGCTTACTGGCAATAATGATCGAAGACCAAACTGTCAGCACTGCAAATGGAAACAAGGCACCCCAGCGCCAACGGTTAGTCCAGTTGCGAAACGCTGCAATCGGCAACGCAGCACTGGCAAGGGCTGCAAGTAGAACAATTAGAGCAATCACCATATCCCAAAACCAAGCCGATTCAGGGGCTGCGCTAGCCCCTAGGGCCAGCGCTGGAAACACTGCGGAAATTACTACTATAGATGTTGTTGAAAAACGCATAGCATCGAATCGGTTTAAATGGATGGATCGCGGATGACCGCCGAGCAGGAAAACTTGCCGCATTAAAACAGAGCTGCCTCTATTAGCAAAGGACTTAAGAGGCTGCCTCAACAATTTTTCAGTATACTCACGCGTCGAAATGCAATTAACCCAGCGTCACAATACGAATTACTTAGAGAATAAAACATGCCGAAGAAGAGCGTCGCAGCGTATGAAAACTTAGTTGAGCTTAAATACCAACTCTACAACGGGCTATTTTTAACCTTGCCACTAGATGCAGTGGAGCAAACGGGCTTATTTCTGCCGCTATTGGAGCAGGCCTGCGCCAAAGGCTTAGAGCAAGGTCTGAGCCCCACAAACATCATCGACAAGTTCTTCGAGCAGCATCGGCCCAACTTCAGCGAAAAAGATCAAATTCAATTCTTGTTCAAAATAATTCAGTACGTTGAGCGTCAAATAGTACTAATTGACGCTTTAGAAGACGCCGCCTTTAGCAAGGTGCACCAAATTGATAAATCCGATGAGCTACGCAAGCTGTTTGATCGCGTGGCGGCGGACTCTCTGGGTGAGGGCATCAAGAATGTTCTAAAAGATTTCGCTACTCGGGTGGTGTTAACTGCCCACCCAACCCAATTTTACCCAAGCTCGGTGCTTGCCATTATCAGCGATCTACAAGACGCGATTAAGGACAACGACATCGCTGAGGCTCGCACTTTGCTCCAGCAGCTTGGCAATACCCCGTTTTTCAATAAACAAAAGCCAACGCCTAAAGACGAGGCTATTCGTCTTACTTGGTATTTAAGCAACATTTTTTACCCAACCATTGGCAAAATACTGGATAACCTTGCAAGCAGATTGGGCTCTCAAGAAGAGCTTAACCCGCACCTACTGAGCGTGGGGTTTTGGCCTGGCGGCGACCGCGACGGCAATCCATTTGTCAAAGTTCAAACCACATTGGATGTGGCGGCTATGCTGCGAAAACACATCATTGAGTGCTATCACAACGATATCGGCAAGATTAAACGCCGCCTGAGCTATCTCGAGGTACAAGAGCCATTAGATGCAATTCAAAAACAGCTCTATAGAGAACTCAGCGAAGAAGATTTCTATAGCTATACCGACCCCCAAGAGCTTATCGCCATATTGGATGGCGTCGAAGCAGTGGTTGAAGAACGTTACCAAGGGCTATTCAATGAATTAGTGGTATCACTCAAGCGTAAAATCCGAGCCTTTGGTTTTCATTTTGCTAGCTTGGACTTAAGACAAGATGGCAGGGTGCTCAGCAGCGTGCTTAAAGAAATAGAAGCTGCTCATCCTCAGCTGTTTCCAGCAGATTGGCGAGACAAAGACTCCAACAGTCAAATCGACTTCTTGATGACTATAAAAGGTGTGGTTGTCGCCGACACCCTCGAAAGCGAAATTGCTATCGATACCCTGCAGTCTATTGCTGCGATAAAAGACATTCAGCGAACCAACGGCGAGTTGGGCTGCCACCGCTACATTATCAGCAACTGCTCGGGTGCATTCGATATGGCAGTTTTGCATGCGTTGTTCCGTCTGGCGGGCTGGGGCGACCAAACCATCACGGTTGATCTAATCCCCTTGTTTGAAACTGTAAAAGACTTGGCCCGGGCTGGCGAAAATATGACTCAGCTGTATAGCTTTGATCACTACCGCGCTCACCTTGCTAAACGTGGCAACGATCAAACAGTGATGCTTGGTTTTTCCGACGGCACTAAAGACGGCGGCTATTTAATGGCCAACTGGGCCATCTATCAGGCGAAAGAAAATATCACTGCAGTATCCAGAGATGCTGGCATAGAAGTGGCGTTCTTTGATGGTCGCGGCGGGCCGCCAGCGCGAGGCGGTGGCAACACCTACAAGTTTTACGCCGCTTTAGGTAAAAAGATTGAAAGCAACGACATCCAGGTCACCATTCAAGGGCAAACCATAAGCTCCCAATATGGCACCACCACAGCAGCCAGACACAACCTGCATCAGCTGTTGGCCGCTGGGGTTGAAAACAATTTGTATGATCGGCCAGAACGGGAACTAACTGACGGGCAACGCGAACTCATTCAGGCATTGGCTGACACCAGTCTAGAAAAGTACCTGGCCCTAAAGAATGACCCGCTGTTCCTACCGTATCTGGAAGAGATGAGCCCCATGCATTACTACGGCCAATCTAATATTGCCAGCAGGCCCACCAAGCGTGGAGGTGACTCCCAGCTCAAGTTTGAAGACCTGAGGGCGATTCCTTTTGTTGGCGCATGGGGTCAGTTAAAACAGAATGTGCCAGGCTTCTATGGGGTAGGCGCTGCCATCAAAAAAGCCGAGAAAGAAGGCAAGCTTGCCGAGGTTAAAGCCCTCTACCGAGAATCCAAGTTTTTCCGAGCGCTGCTTAACAACTCTATGCAAAGCATGATGAAAGCCAATTTTTCACTGACCGCCTATATGGCAGAGCACCCTGTGTACGGCAATTTTTGGAGAGGGCTGGAAAAGGAATTTAGGCTTAGCAAAGCAATGATATTAAAAGTGGCAGGACAGGCAGTGCTGCTAGAGGATGATCCAAGCAGCAGGCAAAGTATTGGTCTGCGGCAGCAGGTCGTATTGCCACTGTTGGTGGTCCAGCAATATGCACTAATCAAAGCCGGTAATTTTGATGCCAGCGGCAACAATGAGTTCGAAGAGCTTTATGACAAGATGATCATTCGGAGCCTGTTTGGCAACATCAACGCCTCTAGAAACTCAGCTTAGAGGCGGGCAGACACAAGACACTAAAACTTAGTGTCTTGTAGCCAGATGTCGGCGTAGCTAAAGGCTTCTTCCAAGTCTTGATCGATGTGACGCTCTGCACGGCCTAGCCGCTGCAGAGCGGCTTGGGCACCAAACAAAGACCAGATGTTATGGGGGTGGTCGCTCAGGTCCTGACTGTATTGTGCAAGCGCGCGATCGTAAGCGCCTAATTCTAAATATACCGATCCCAGCCAATGGCGCGGCGAAAAAGGCAGCGGCTCTGGCTCATCGTAATTAAGCTTATCGTAAAACTCCGTGGCTCTTCGCAGGGCTGCGGCTGCGCCTTCAAGATCGCCCTCGCTGCGCAGAATCTCGCCCTCCAATATGCCGGCCAAAGTGCCGACTATGTCTTTACCGTCATGAAAACGAAATCTAGCCGTGGTTGTTTCAGTTAATTCCTTAAGTGCCACAACCGCAACCTTTGCGGCGTTTATGTCGCCCAATTTTAGCGCCCCGTAGGCTTGAGAAAAATCGAACATGCTTTTGTTGATCTCACCAGCAGGCTCTTCAGTGAGGGCCTCCAACTCGTCAAAGCGGCCAAAGCGAACTAAGGCCATGGCATGCATGGCGGAGTTGTTATTCAGTTTGGCTAAGTCTTTGGCGGCTTGAATAGCGGCCGCACTTTCGCCGCCCATGCTGGCAGCGTAGTAAAGCATGGTGAGGTTATGGGTTGGATAAATGGCAAAGCCTTTACCAAAAGCTGCTTTTTGGTCTGAATGCCAAGCTATGGTATTAGCGCGAACAGCATCGTTCCATAGGCCCATCTCGTTCCAGGTATGGCTAGGCATATGATTGATGTGGCTGGCCCCAGGAATTGCATTGCCCAAATAATGCGCGCAGGGAGCCGCGATTTCCGGCTTCGTAGTAGACTCGGTAGCGTGAACCAACAAATGGCATGCCCCGGGGTGGCGGATGTCTTCTTCCAATACGGCCAGCAACACATTGTGCAGGCGAATCACATTGGGGTCTTCTAGAGACCGATAGCCTCGGCGCTCTTCCAACAAAAACAAAGCTTGGGCATAGAGTGTGCGGATAGTGAGGTCGTCAGCGTATTTAGTGGCCAACTCAGCCATAGCATCGCGGTAGGCTTCGTCTTGCACTCGTCGTGTCGCCGGGTCGAAGTTTTCGATATAACGCGCCTGCAGGCTGAGAATCAAGTCAGCTTCTTTCGCCGTCGCAGAATCAATGCTCGTCAGAGCTTGTTGCAGTGCTGCGTAAGCTAAGGGTGCCTGGGACGTGGTCATAGCGCCATTAAGGTAGGAGCCCCAACTCCAAGCTTCTCCCCAATAACAAATTGCACAGCCGGGGTCTGCTAAATGGGCAGCTTGAAACGAGCGCGCGGCGTCTTCTTTTGCAAACGCATACATCAGCTGAAAACCTTGATCGAAGTACAGCTGCGCTAATTCGCTGCTTGATGAGATGGGGTAATGAAAGTCGCCCATTGCCTCGGGGTAAAGCGCCATTGGCTCATCGAAGGCATCTGGGTATTCAAAAGCATCTGGGTATTCAAAAGCATCTGGGTATTCAAAAGCATCTGGGTATTCGAGTTCTTGAGCCAGCAAAGGTCCTGTTAACGCAGCTAGTAGGCCAGCACCGATAGAACTTCTAAATACTGTCTTGGTTTTATTCACTAATCCTTTCATGGTGTTAGACCTGTAAGCTTAATTCGATGTTAAATATTTTGTACTTGAAACCGATTTACTAGCGGCGCCGCGATTCAGCGCCGGTAGTAGATCGCTCGATCGGTTTTACTGCAAAACAAACTCAACCGATGCCCCCGGCCCCAATGGCAGGCCAAGAATAACCCACAGCATTGTTAGCAAGATACCGCCTCCCAATAAGCCCATAGAGTAAGGGAGCATTGTGGCCGCCAAACTGCCGAGGCCAAATTCTTTGTTCCAGCGCTGACAGAAAACCAATATCAGGGGAAAGTAGGGCATTAGTGGGGTAATGATATTGGTAGCCCCATCCCCCACACGGTAGGCGGCAGTGCTCATCTCAGGGCTAATGCCAATAAGCATTAGCATTGGAACTAACACTGGGGCTAGCAATGCCCACTTGGCGCTGGCTGAGCCGATAAACAGGTTGATGATTGCGCCAAAGATAATAACCAACGCCAGCAAAATAGAGTCCGGCAACGCGGCGCCTTCCAATACAGCGGCGCCGTTAATGGCGAAAATCAGCCCCAGGTTTGACCAATTGAACATGGCAACAAAATGAGCGGCGGTAAATGCCAAGACTAAATAGTAAGACAAGTCGGCCATGGCGCCGCTCATCATCTTAACCACATCTCGGTGATCTTTGATGCTGCCCGAGCCCGTGCCATAAGCCCAGCCCGCAGCTAAGAATAGGAGAAAGAAGCCGGCAACAAGGGATTGATAAAATGGATTCCACTGGCGTTCGGCCGGGGCAGCTTCATCTATTAGCGGTGTACCTGGCCCTAAAGCAAGAAACGCCCACAGCAAGACAATGCCCAAGGCCGCAAAGCCCGCGCGCTTCATGCCGGTAATTTCTGCTGGGCTTAATCGGGTGCCTGGGTCTTTCATGACAGCGGCGGTACTAGCATCCAGCCCGGACAGTTGGATAGGCTTTAGTTTGGGTTCGATCAGCTTGTCAGTGACAAACCAGATAACCGGTAGAAAGACGAACGTCATGGCAATGATAAACCAAGCATTGCCGGCAATATTGTCTTGCCAGCTTGGGTCTATTGTTACCGCCGCCTCGCGAGTGATGCCAAACAGCAGGGCATCTAGCTGACCTGGGAGTAAATTGGCCGAAAAGCCGCCGGAAACACCAGCAAATGCAGCCGCTATGCCGGCAATCGGGTGACGACCTGCGGCTGCAAAAATCACCCCAGCTAAAGGTATCAAGACTACATAGGCGGCATCTGCGGCGAGGTTGCCTACCATGCCAATAAGGGCTACCGCCGGGGTCAGCAGGAGTTTAGGCGCTTTAGAGACCGCCCCGGCCATGGCTGTGCCAAAAAAGCCAGAACGTTCCGCTACACCTGCCCCAAGCATAACCACCAGTACATACCCTAGAGGGTGGAAGCTGGTGAAAGTCGCCGGCATATCTACTAAAAGCCTGCGGATGTTGTCCCCTGACAACAGGCTTTCTGCGCTGACTATTATGGCGTTGCCCGCCGCATCCACCTGAGTTGGGTGGGGCGCGCTCACGCCAAAGATTGTGGCAAGCACGCTAATTACTACCACCCCTAAAATACACCACAGGAAAATAAACACAGGGTCAGGCAGTTTGTTGCCAGATCTTTCTATCCAGCCTAAAAAGCCGGTCATTTCATGGGTCTTGTTTGTGGTCATATCAGTCATGGGCTACACGCTTTAAGGTTATGTTTTTGAAAGTGTTATTTATAAGGGGCAAGATCCGACTAGGGTTGCCTAAACAGCCGGAAAAAAGTCCGCACATCGGCCAAATAAGATTCCGGCTGCTCTAGCGCCGCAAAATGGCCACCGGCTGGCATCTCCGTCCAATGCACAATGTCATAGGCAGCCTCTGCCCAAGCCTTCGGGGTGACATAAATCTCTGCTGGAAACACCGCGGCCCCGGTTGGGACATCGATATAGCCCATCGGCTTTTGTGGCCGGGTTTGCGAATTCTCGAAATAGATTCGACTGGAGGAGGTGATGGTTTGGGTAAACCAGTAAATAGAGATATTGGTTAAGATATCGTCCTTGCTTATATAGTCATCGAGATTGCCTTCCGTGCCTTGGGGCATGTCTGTCCAACCGTGAAACTTTTCCACGATCCACGCCGCGAGACCCGCGGGTGAGTCATTTAAACTATAACCTAAGCTTTGTGGCTTAGTTCCTTGTATTTGTTGATATCCTACTTCATTTTTCATGAAGGCTATGCGGCCAGTACGTCTGGCAATCTCGGCTTCAGTAGGTTGTCCGGCAGTACTGTCTTGGGGTGGTTCTGCGGCCAAGACAAAGTTCGTGTGCAGCCCAATAAGCCTTTCAGGGTAGTGGTTTGCTACATGGCGATTAATAATCGCACCCCAGTCACCACCTGCAAGTCCATAGCGTTCATACCCCAGCTGAGCCATCAGCTTTGCCACCACATGGGCCATTTGCTCAGGGTTAAAGTCGCGGCGCTGGGGTATGCCAGAAAAGCCAAAACCGGGCAGGGAGGGTGCAATGATATGAAAGGCGTCTGCCTGTTCACCAGCATATTGCTCAGGTTCTGTAAGCGGCCTAACTATATGATTGAACTCGCTAATGGAACCCGGCCAGCCATGGAGTAGTAGCAGCGGAATAGCGGCGGGATTACTAGAGCGTTGATGAATAAAATGCATTTTTAAATCATCAACTTGCATAGTGTACTGGTCTAATTGATTTAATTTTTCTTGCTGGTCTTTCCAATCAAACTCATTTTGCCAATAATCAAGAAGCTCCTCTAAATAGCCTCTATCTGTTCCGTACTCCCATGAGGTGTCGGGCAGCTGATCGGGAAGCCGGGTCTGGCTCAGTCGCCGCTTTAGATCAGCGATCTGCTGCTGGGTAATCGCAATGGTAAATGGTGTCGCGTTGCTGTTTGCACTGGCCAATCTATTCATAGTCGCTTGGTTTCCAAGGTTAGCTGATATCCCACCTGCCGTTGAATGGTCTGTAACCACGGTCGGTTGAGGCTGGACTTGGGACGCGAGCAAAGCTCCAGCCCCATAGGAAGTACTGCTGCTATAGCTCTGATTTAAATCAGGAATGATATAGCCCTGTGCTAATGTGGCGTGGGCTAAAGCCCAAAAAAGCAGACTACTGCAGATCTGCCCTGTAAGGCGCAGATCACGCTGCGCTCGGCTTACAAAATGCTTGGTTTTGAGTGCGTTCATTGAGCTGTCCAGTAATCGGCTTCAAAAGCCATAACATACACTGCAAAGCCCCCTAAAGTCAGTGCTAGCCTTGATATTTAAGCCCACTGTAGTCATGCTTGAATTTCAAACAATAGCGCCCATATTCTCTTTCCTAGCTGCTCAACGTGATCACGCGTTGTGGGGCAGCGAGAAGCAGGCCCTTTGTTCCTCCATACATTGAATTAGACCCTAAGGAATTCAACATGTTATTTAATTTTGCTGCCAAAAAACTTGAGCTGCCCAGCCGCGAAACGGCAACCAAAGACCGAGCTGAGCCAGTAAAGTTCAACCCAATTCACTTTGTTAACGGCAACCCTTTTGCGGGGGAAGTGCCCGCGCATCTGGAAAAGGCCGTGTTCGGCTTAGGCTGCTTTTGGGGAGCAGAGAGACTGTTTTGGGAACTGCCTGGGGTATATAGCACAGCCGCAGGCTATAGCGGCGGCTATACGGCTAATCCAAACTATGAAGAAGTGTGCAGTGGCAACACCGCTCATACCGAAGCCGTGCTAGTTTATTTCGACCCTAAGCAAATAAGCTATGCCCAGTTACTCACCACATTTTGGGAGTCCCACGATCCAACCCAAGGCATGCGGCAGGGTAATGATCTTGGCACCCAGTACCGCAGCGCCATTTACACTACAACGCCAGAGCAGGAGGCTGCCGTAGATAAAAGCAAAGAGCTTTTCCAAAGGGCATTAAGTGAGCGAGCTTATTCTGAAATAACGACAGAAATCAGGCCACTAGAAGTTTTTTATTACGCAGAAGAATATCACCAACAGTATCTGGCCAAAAACCCCGCGGGTTACTGCGGCCTTGCGGGTACTGGGGCCTGCTTGCAGCCCTTAATCTAGGCGACTACCCCTAGCGATGGCGAGAACTCTATCGACATCGCCTGGGGCTGTACCTGCAATGTGGCGGTATCGGTGGCCCAGTGTTTTAAGCAGCAAAAAACTCTCTTATCGCGTCTTCTTGAGCCATGGCATCGGCATAGCCAAGATCACACAGGGCACGGCAAAAACCCGGCTCGAATAGAATTAGGCTCAGAAGCGTGCCTGAAGAACCTTCTTTGATGTATCTGGCCATGCGCTTAGGCAACTCGTCGTAATGTTCCATGGCGATTAGGTTTAATTCTCGACTGGGCGATATCTCCAGCAGCTGCACATTTCTGCGCAGCAGCTTATGTGCTTTCGCCTGTTTTTCTGGAACTAGGGCCACTACTTCATTGATATGCCTCAGAAATTCAAGATCGTTTTCCAAGGTGTCAACAAAGGCGCTATTCATTATATGACCCACAATTTGAAGTAAAGAGGGCTGGTCTAAGACTTCGTCATGGGTTGAGGTCTTGGTTTTATTGGCACTAACCCCTATCGCAAGAATCCGCTGCGCACCTAAATTCAACGCAGTACTTATGGGAGAAATTTGCCTTACTGCGCCGTCTCCATAGTATTCATCACCGATAGCCACAGCTGGAAAAATCACCGGAATTGCAGTAGATGCCATCAAATGCTCAAGTTCTAGTTGAGCACGTAGGCCTATTTTATGGGCACCGCTCCATTGGGTAATACCCGCCATTGCTTCAAAGAATGAGACTGATTCGCCGGTTGCGTAGGATGAGGCAGTGACACTAATGGCATCAAGGTTACCTTGATTGATGTTGCGCCGAATTCGCTCAAACCGGATCACTCGCTGCAAGAGCTGCCTCAGCGGGTCATTGTTAAGCAAGGCGACCGCAGAGCCTGGTTTGGTGCCGTTGAACACGGACCACATAATACCTGTAGCGCTGGTAATCAGATTGCCCGCATAGGGCGTGTACACCTGATCTGAGCTGATATTCATCCAGATATGCTCTAGCAGCCTAACGCCCGTTCGCAGACGTTGGGCCTGAGTCGCTATAGCCACAGCATTAAGCGCTCCAGCTGAGGTCCCGGCAATAATCTGAAAGGGGTTTTTCGAGCCTTTTGGCAGTATGTTAGCGACGGCCCGCAAAACGCCTACTTGATAAGCTGCTCGAGAGCCACCACCTGACAGAATCAGTCCGGTTTTGGGGTTGGCGTGAGTTTGAAGGAGGGTCATGGGGCGCTACTGCATACTAATAATGGTCAATCTATTTATAAACAATGAGTTAAAAGACTTCCCTAACTTATTTTAGGAATAGAAGTTCCGTTCAATTAAGCCAGCAGTCTTGCTTTGAGTCTCAAGAGATTCAACAGCGGCGCCTACGCTATCACAGGTCGCGGGCTTTAGGGGCTAAGTCTAACCCATGCGGAGCTGTTTGAAGAACCCAGTGTTTATTGGGGGTGGAACAGGTTGGCAGCGCTGGGCTGATTAACTTCAAGCGTTTTAGTCTCACTGGCATTAGCGGAGCCCATGAAAGAGTAGGCAATAAAGCATAGCGGCAATAGAACTGCCAAAAACACCATAAGCCTAAAGGAGCCGGCGGTGTTGTCAGCCCGATTGGCAAAGTAATTGGGGTTAGGGTTGTCGAACCCGAATGGATTGCCTTGGCTTGCGCTGTTAGGCTCTATGTGGGCACTGGGCTTGTGGCTCGAGTTGCCAGATACATTATTAAGTCTCTGCGCTAAGAGTTTGTTTTCTCTCTCTAAAAGCTCATTACGGCTTAATACAGACTCTAGCGTAGCGTGAGTTCGGATGATTAAATTTTGAGACTGCTCAGTGACGTGTTGAAACTTAGAAACTGAGTTATTGAACTTGCCATTGTGGGCATTGGTCTCGGCCAGGGCTTTGGCGGCGCTTTTAAGTACTTGCTCATTACTCTCGAGCTTGCCTTGGGCTTGAACAAATTGCTGATCGCTGCGGTCTTGATGCGCCAAGGCATCTTTGAGCTTTTGCTCGGTTAACTCTAGCCGATTTTCGTACTTCTTCGCTGTGCCAATCGTAGATTCTAACTCTTGACGGAGCTCTTCATGGCGAGACTGAGTTAAGTCTAACAGTGTAATTTGTTGTTCGTTCAGCTTATCCGACTTCTGCATCTGACTTTTAGTCTGCAAGTTAAGTGCTTGTTGTGCTTGACGATCTTCAAACACTTCAAGTTTTAACTCACGCAGCGAATCACGTAGGGTTTCGCATTCAACCTTGGCGCTTCTAAATTCGCCAATTAAACCCTCAAGCTCACCGGTTCTTGACTGTGCTGAGTCATTGGTCTGGTTCAAATTCGCAAGCACAGTTTCAGCTTCTGCTGCTAAATTTCTGATTTCTATAAGCTTTACATCAATTTCTTGAGCTTGGCTTTGAGCTTGAGTGGCTTGTTGGGTAAATTGCTTCAGCTGGGAATTGGCGGCCGATTGCTGTGCTTTTGCGTGTTCAACTAATTTATCTAGGTGGGATATTAGGGCTTCAGAGTGGACATTATTGTCGGCTGATTGCTGATTTTGAATTGCTGCGGATAGCGCGTGCTGGCTTAGCTGGGTATTGAGCTCTTCACTTAGCTTCTTTATATTTAACAGTTCGCTAAAGGCAGTATCTCGTTCTACTTCAGAGGACTCTAATTCAGATTTTAGCCCGCTGAGCGCTGACAACAACACGGCAGACTGGATATTGTATTTTTCCGACTCTTTATTCAGTTGGCGGGTTTCGACCAGCAGTTGCTTAATTCGCAGAAGCTTCGCGTTGAGTGGCGTCGCAACGCGCTTAATAGTATTTGTCTCGAGCTTTTCTTTTAATAATTCCACTTGTTGCTGCGCCGCTATATCATCGGGTTGAGCTTGGAACGAAACCTCGACGGACTCATTCTCTTGGGGATAGCCAGATGACGCCGTAAACACGATTTCGGTTTCATGGTAGGGTTCATCTAGCTCGTAAGATGAATTAGCAGACATCGCATGGTTCCTGTGGTCGCTGAGTAGAAATTAATCGGGCTGTTGTTCTAATAAAAGCCTCTTATATAGGTGTAGACTTATTCCAGCGTTCGCGCCATTTAATTGACTGGCTTTTCTTCGTTTTTGGTCAAATTATTGGTGGCCGCAGCTTGAATGGACCAAAAGCAATGGCTGTTTTTGCAACAGGCCATCTTGCTAAGAGGCCTAAGCAGCTTGTTTTAAATCTTTTTTATAGAAATATTTATTATTAAATTCATGGTGTTACAAGGCTATGTCGCTGGAAAATTTATGACCACCAAAACCCCTGCAAAACAACCATCAATTGACCGCCTGGTTATCGCCATTTCCTCGCGGGCACTGTTTGATCTAGCAGAGAGCCATAAAGTTTTTGAAGAAGAGGGGCTGGATGCCTACCGCAATTATCAGATCCAGCGTGAGAACGAGCCTTTAGAACCAGGCGACGCCTTTGCGCTTGTCAAAAAGTTGTTAAATTTAAATGACTTGGTGGATAAATCTCCAGTTGAAGTTATCCTTCTATCCCGCAATAGCGCCGACACCGGGTTGAGGATATTTAACTCTATAGAACACTACGGTTTGGATATTACTCGCGCTGCATTTTGCGGTGGGGGCAGTCCTTACCGCTACATTGCCGCATTTAACAGCCATCTGTTTCTGTCCACTGACGGCCTTGACGTTCGCCAAGCCTTAGATTTGGGCGTCGCAGCAGCGACTATTCTTCCCTCGAGCAAATCCTTAACTCCTCAAGGGCAGCTTAAGATAGCCTTCGATGGCGACGCCGTTCTGTTTTCTGACGAGTCAGAACAAATATATAAAAACAAAGGCTTAGCCGCTTTCACTCAGAATGAACGTGATGCTGCTAACGAGCCTATGGCCGGCGGGCCATTTAAGCCCGTGCTAGCCGCACTGCAGCAGATTCAAAAGGCCTTCCCACGGGATGAGGTGCCGCTGCGCACCTGTTTGGTCACAGCCAGAGCGGCACCAGCCCATGAACGGGTGGTTAAGACGCTGCGAGCTTGGGATATTCGAATCGATGAGTCGCTATTTCTGGGCGGTATGGATAAAGGTCAGTTTCTTCGAGCGTTCGATGCCGATGTGTTTTTTGATGACCAGGAAGGGCACTGCGAATCAGCCCGCAATCACGTGCCAACTGGGCATGTGCCCCATGGCGTAGCTAACAATAAAAAACTATAAAAAACAGAGGTCTGCTTCATTAATTGAACTTCTAACTATAGCAGTTCAACCCATTCAACGAAGCGAATAATACGCCCCTAGGGCGAGCAGCACTAACACCAGCAGCTGTTGTAGCACCTTATCCGGCACCCGAGAACTAACGCGAGTCCCCAAGTGAATTGCTGGCAGAGAGCCAAGTAAAAGACTCACCAGCAAGACTAGGTCGACATACCCCCCAGCCAGATAACCTAGGCCCGCGATAAGCGTTAACGGCACGGCGTGAGCAATATCGGTTCCTATGATATGGACCGAAGGGGTCTTGGAGTAAATGGTTAAGAGTATCGCCGCACAAAAAGCACCGGCACCGACAGAGCTTAGGGTTACGCATATTCCCAGTAAGATACCCATTACAAAAGTTATCCGACCTCGATAGCGGTGTAGTAAATGCATAATGTGCGCAGGCTTATCCTCTATCGCATTCTTTCTAAGTTTTTCCTTAAATATCAATATTATAGATGTGACTATTAACATCACACCTAAACTCTTTGTCAACAGGTTCTCAAAGGCCTCCGTACTCTGGTCATTAAAATCTAAGAAGAAAACGTGAATCAACAAAGAGGTAGGCACGCTGCCCAATGCCAACAAGAAAACGATGCGCCACCTAACATGGCCGCGTTTATGGTGCGAATAAGCGCCTCCAAGCTTGGTTAAAGCGGCATATAGTAAATCTGTGCCTATAGCCACCGGTGCTGGGTAACCGAATAGCAGCAATAGGGGGGTCATCAAGGAGCCGCCGCCCACGCCGGTAAGGCCAATCAGAAATCCAACGCCTGCGCCGGATAAAATATGTAGCAAGAATTCCATGTTGGTCTACATTGATAGATAGGCCACGATTGTGAGCCTTAATAGGATGACGGCAACGATAGGGAAATTTACCTATTCTTTAAAGGAATATTTAAGCATATTTATATAACCAAAAAGAATATAAACTTTTGGATACTGAATAGGCTTTGGAGGAATTATGAAACTGCAACAACTGCGATATATCTGGGAGGTCGCACACCACGATCTAAATGTTTCCCAAACCGCGCAGAGTCTCTACACCTCGCAGCCGGGGATCAGCAAACAAATCCGTTTGCTGGAAGATGAGCTAGGGGTCGAAATCTTTTCTCGAAGTGGCAAACACTTAACGCGAATAACCCCAGCCGGCGAGTCGATCCTGCGAACAGCTGGTGAAATTATGCGCAAGGTTGAGAGCATCAAGTCTGTTGCTCAAGAATTTTGCGATGAAAGCAAAGGCTCATTGGCCCTAGCCACCACTCATACCCAATGTCGCTATGTGTTGCCTCGCGTCATTTCTTCGTTTATCGAAAAATTTCCAGACGTGGCTTTGCATATGCATCAAGGTACGCCTATGCAGATATCGGAGCTCGCCGCTGACGGCACGGCAGATTTTGCAATAGCGACCGAAGCACTTGAGCTGTTTAGCGATTTAGTCATGATGCCGTGCTACAGCTGGAATCGATCAATCGTAGTTCCAAAAGATCATCCATTAGCTCAGGTTTCAAAATTAACTATCGAAGAACTATCAAAATTACCAATCGTCACCTATACATTTGGCTTCACCGGCAGATCTAAGTTAGATGATGCGTTTAGCGTCCAAGGACTGATTCCACGGGTAGTATTTACTGCAGCCGATGCCGATGTCATCAAGACTTATGTGAGGTTGGGGCTAGGGGTGGGCATTGTCGCCTCGATGGCCTATGACGAAAAACTGGACAGTGATCTCGTCGCTATTGATGCGAGCCACTTATTTGAAGCCAGCGTTACCAAGATTGGTTTTAGAAGGGGCTCCTTCTTACGCGGCTATATGTATGATTTTATTGAAATGTTTGCGCCACATTTAACTCAAGATCTAATTCAAGAAACCAGCTACCGGCATTCCAAAGCCGAGCTAGATGACTTGTTCAAAGATATAGTCCTGCCTCAGGTTTAGTCGGTTTCATCAATGCCCGGCCTCATATGGAGGCCGCATTCTTTGATTGTGGCTTCCTCCCACCACCAACGGCCCTCGCGCTCATGCTGGCCAGGGCCCACCGCCCGAGTGCACGGTTCACAGCCAATACTCACCATACCTCGGTCATGCAGCTCATTGTAAGGCAGCTCCAATAGTCGGATGTAAGACCACACCTCGGCAGACGTCCAGTTTGCTAGCGGGTTTACCTTAATAAGCTGATGACTAGGAGTAGAGAAGTTTCGATCAATTTGAAACACCGGCACATCGGCGCGAGTTGGACTTTGATCTTGACGCTGGCCGGTAACCCAGCCATCGACAGTCTCTAGCTTCAGGCGCAGTGGTGCTACTTTGCGAATACCGCAACACTCTTCATGACCATCAGTATAAAAGCTGAATAGGCCTTTGGTTTTAATCAGGTTTGTAAGCTGATTTGGATCCGGAAAGAGGGTCTGGATAGCGACATCGTAGGTGTTCCTAACTTCCTCTATGAATCGGTAAGTTTCAGGATGCAGACGTCCGGTATCTAACGTCATGACGTTGGGCTTAAGACCGCTTTTAACCGCCATGTCTATTAACACGACATCCTCTGCACCGCTAAACGAAAGCACAAGGTTAGGTATAAGCTCACTTGCCGCTACCAAGATATCTTTAGGTAAGGCATTGAGAAAATCTGAGTTGAGCTGACTAACTTGGTCTTCGGATAACATGAGCGAAAGGCGTCCTTTAAAGATAAATCGCACAATGTGCGGGTAGGCGGATTCTGAGCTATTTGCCTTGAAGGGTAAAGCTGGCAACGTGATAATGCCCCGTGTCACTGCTACATACAATGTTTCACGTGAAAAACTTCAATATTATTAATGACTTAGACAGTATAAAAGAACGCTCATACTAAATATCGGCTTTATTAGGTGGCTTATGCCTAGATATGGTGCTGTCTAAATAGAGCGCCACCAAACTCTGTTCCACAGGGCAGTGATCTGATACATTTCACCTGTTATTTTTTTGAGGAAACCGCAGATTATGGAAATAGCCGCATTGGACTTAGAAGGAGTACTGGTTCCAGAGATTTGGATCGACTTTGCCGCCAAAACAGGCATCGACGAGCTCAAAGCCACTACCAGAGATATATCTGATTATGACGTGCTAATGCGTCAAAGGCTGTCTGTTTTAGCACAGCACAAGCTAGGCCTGCCTGATATTCAAGCGGTAATAGCGACTATGTCGCCGCTACCTGGGGCCTCGGAGTTTGTAGACTGGCTGCGGGAGCGCTTTCAAGTCGTTATTCTCTCAGACACCTTCTATGAATTTTCGCAGCCGCTGATGGCTCAACTTGGCTTTCCCGCGTTGTTCTGTCACCGCTTGATCGCGGATGAGACGGGCAAAATCGTAGACTATAAGCTTCGCCAAGTTGACCCCAAACGGGAGTCTGTTAAGGCCTTCCATAGCCTCAATTTCAGGGTTATAGCCTCAGGCGACTCCTACAACGACACGACAATGCTCTCTGAGGCAGACGCCGGGATTTTGTTTCGGGCTCCGGCGAGCGTTATTGAGGAATTCCCGCAGTATCCAGCTGTCACATCGTACGAAGACTTAAAGCGAGAATTTATAAAAGCCAGCAATAGAGACTTGAGCCTGAGCTAGCAGGTGAGGTGCAGCTAGTTGACGTGCCGGGAAGGGGAGTTAGAAAGGCAACCTAAATACCTCAATCTAGTGTGCGCTAGGCCTTGTTCAAGGTCAGGGAAAGCACATCCAAAAGGTTTTGGACCTTATGGAAGCATTCGGCGTACTCTTCCTCCTTGGTCGAGTCAGCAACAATGCCGCCTCCAGCCCAGCACTCAATCTGATCAGACTCTTGCGCTGATGCACCGGAGATCCAGCGCAAGGTTCTGATGGCGATATTGGAATCTAGCCTGCCGGCAGCGTCCCAGTAAAATACCGAGCCACAGTAGGGCCCTCGCTGGCTGGTTTCTAGCTCCTGAATGATTTCCATTGCCCGCAGCTTAGGCGCACCGGTAATGGAGCCTCCAGGGAAACAAGCGCTAAGAGCATCCATACCATCCAGCCCAGCAGCCAACTTGGCGCTGATAGTGGATACGAGGTGATGTACATTGCTAAAGGTCTTTAACGCAAACAGCTCTTCCACATAGACGCTACCAGTGTGGCTCACCTTACCTAAGTCATTGCGCAGAAGGTCCACGATCATGAGATTTTCGGCCTTGTCTTTCGTGCTGCTTAAAAGCGCTTGCTGTTGCGCTCTGTCCGCTTGGAGGTCGCCGAGTCGTTGCCGGGTTCCTTTGATTGGCTTAGTCTCCAGCTTGCCGTCTTGGCATAGCAGAAACCGTTCTGGAGACAAACACAGCAGTGCCTCGCTACCCAAGTCAATGAACGCATTAAATGGCCCAGGGCTGGTTTGCCTGAGAGTGAGGTAGGCTGACAAGGCTGAACCGGAGCAAGGCGCTGAAAATTTTTGGGTTAAATTGACCTGGTAGACATCACCGCTATGAATATAATTCTCAATTGAATCAAACGCCTGGCCGTACTCATTAAGACTCATATGAGCCCCGAACGGGTGTCCTAAAGCAAACTTCGATTGCACTTCTTCTGGCAAAATTTTTGGTGCCACGGCCGTCAATGCCAAACTTAAGGTCTTCCAAGTCTCTGCAGGGCAAAGAGGGTGTGCAACCAGCCAGCTGGATTGAGCCACATGATCAACCACAATAGCCCATAGATAGACACCGATATAGGCCGACATGACCTGCATATCGGCATGACCAACAAGCTTTGGGTAGCCAATAAACCCAGCAAGTGCGCCATTAAAGGGTAATTTGTTTGGGTGGGTTGATTGCTCGCTCAGATTGAAATATTTCTGGTGCAAGCCTCTGATTTGACTTACTAAGTCAGGAAGCGGGGCGGAGCTGCAAACACCGTCATCAGTGCCAACCCCGACTTTTAGGGTTTCCACCGGGTCAGCGGCGTAAATACTGTAGCGGCCTTGGTCCGAGGCCGGTCTGCCGCTTTCAAGCGCAACAGGGGCGGGCATAGCAGACACAAAACGCAAATACCCTTGGGTATCATCGCTGAACGGGAGCGGCTGGCGTAAATCGCACTGCATGGGGTAATAACTCAGTAAGTAACCAGGCTACCTTGATTTAAATATCGTAGCGTGTGATCTAATGCTTTGGGGGTTTCAAGTAGCTTGGAGATGAATTGCTTGAGCAATGACTGATCGCACATGGCCTGAGCAAACCAACTTAGCTCGTTGCTGAGCTGGGCACATTCACCGTCTACAAACAGCGCTGTAATCTCTGTGCAGGGTAAGGGGCAGAAAGCAAACCTCGACGAGGGGTTCATAACTAACGAGCAACCCTCAGCAAGTTCCTGGATTAAACTCTCAATAGTGTAGTCCTGCTCTGGTGCTACGATAAGGTTAGGGTATTTGGGGCGCGTGGTGTTGCAGCCAAACCAGATACAATAATTACTTTTGCTATCAATAAGTTCCATTAGCTTATTAAAGCTTTCTTCGACGTTGCCTAAGGCTATCTCTCCGCGCTTTGTCGGCGCTTGAGGCATGGGATCGGTGTATCTATCCTCGGGCAGTGCGTTATCGATTAAGGTGTCGCTAAAGCCTTCAATCATTTCTGCCAAAGACGGCGCACGGCAACCAACCGAGTAACAAAGGCTGCGGCCGTCCGAGACTCCCCAATGGGAATACTGGGGAGGAATATAAAGTACATCGCCAGTCTGTAAGGTGATCTCCTCAACTTCTTCAAATTGTTCCAGGATAGAAAGTCCAGCACGGTTTGAGGTGACATCAGCTGAGCTGCATTTCTTACCTATTTTCCAGGTTCGCTGGCCAAGCCCTTGAATTAAAAACACATCGTAGTAATCGTAATGGGGCCCAACGCCGGCACCGTGGGCAGCAAATGAAACCATCACGTCGTCTATTCGCCAGCTGGGTACGAAATCAAATAGTTGCATCAGTTCTTGGACTTCTTCCACCCAGTGATCAACCGCTTGCACTAGTAAAGTCCAGCCGTCTTGTGGCAGGGATGTAAACCGCTCTTCCGTAAAAGGCCCTTCAGACATCTGCCAATGCGCAGGATCTACCCCTTCAACCAAACGGCTTTCAGTTCCAAGCTCCATGCTTAGCCCCGCCAACTCTTCGGGGCTTATGGGGTCGCTAAAGTTCGGTAACATCTGCTTGATCAATAGAGGCTTTTGCTGCCAATAGCTACTGAGAAAACCTGCCTTGTCGAAGCTGTTATTGAACTGTATCAAGGTCAAATACTCTTAGCCTGAGCGACTGCATTTCCTATGTAAGTTCTAGGAGTTAGCGCAAGTAGCTGCTTTTTAACATCATTAGGTACGTCCAAGGTTTCAACAAACTCTTTGAGCGCCGCGGCGGTAATTCCTTTGCCTCGAGTGAGTGCCTTGAGCTTTTCATAGGGCTCGGCAATACGGTATCGGCGCATGACTGTTTGAATAGGTTCTGCTAACACCTCCCAACTCCGATCGATGTCGGCATCGATTACAGCGGCATTGAGCTCCAACTTACTTAGCCCCTTGAGACTTGCCTCGTAGGCAATCAGGCTATACGCCCAACCTGTGCCAATATTGCGAAGTACAGTGGAATCGGTGAGGTCTCGCTGCCAGCGGGAAATAGGTAGCTTGCCCGACATATGGTTCATCACCGCATTGCCAAGCCCTAGGTTGCCTTCGGAGTTTTCAAAATCGATAGGGTTTACTTTGTGGGGCATGGTCGAAGAACCTACTTCGCCAGCAATGGTGTGCTGCTTAAAATAACCGAGAGAAATATAGCCCCAGATGTCCTTGTCGAAATCCATCATGATGGTGTTAAAGCGAACCAAAGCGTCAAACAATTCTGCAATGAAATCATGAGGCTCTATTTGAGTGGTGAAAGGATTCCAAGATAAACCCAAGCCCTCGACAAAGTCTTTAGACATCATTGGCCAATCAAGCTCAGGATAGGCTGCTAGGTGAGCATTAAAATTGCCCACTGCGCCGTTGATTTTGCCCAGCGCCTCTGCGGCTCTAAATTGAACCAATTGACGCCGCAAACGATGGACCACATTAGCAAACTCTTTGCCGAGTGTAGTGGGCGACGCCGATTGACCGTGGGTGCGAGACAGCATTGGCTGCTGGGCATATTCGTGGGCGAGGGCAGTGAGCTTGTCGATTAGCTTATTCATAGCGGGCAGCATGACCTTGTCACGGCCGTCCTTAAGCATTAAGGCATAGGCAAGGTTGTTAATGTCCTCAGAGGTACAGGCGAAATGCACGAATTCCAACTTATCTGCCAGCCCTGAATGTCCTTGGAGCTTCTCTTTGATGAAATACTCAACTGCCTTCACATCATGATTGGTCGTGGCTTCAATGGTTTTGACGTGCTGAGCATCGTCGAGGGAAAAATTTGTAACCAGGCCATCCAATGCCTGCGAGTCAGTGTCGGACAGGGCTTCAAGTTCAGAAATACCCGGCGTGCTAGCTAACATCTGCAACCATTTAACCTCAACTGCTACTCGGTATTTTATCAGCGCAAATTCACTGAAATAGTCTGCAAGGGGAGCGCATTTACTGCGATACCTGCCATCTAGCGGAGAAATTGCAGTCAGTGCCATTAGTGGGTTGTTATCCATATAAAATACCTAAATTAAATCTCTTAACTGTTTGATTAATAACAGGCTAGTTTAATAGCCGTTTTCTGATGCCGTCAGCGGATTGCTGGATTCGGCTGCGGTAGATCAGCAGCCGCCAGCGCCTTCCGCCCACCTGATGCCACAGCACAGCGGCCCGTATGCCCGCTAACAAAAGCGCCCGGATTTGCTTCGCTATTGTTTCATTCTTTAAATGGTCAGATCTGCCCTGCACCTGAATCCGATAACTTAGGCTACTAATTGTATCTCGATATAAACTGGCAAGCTGATCGATAGTTTGGTCTTGCTCAGCGAGGCTATCCGATTCTTCATCGGCTGAGCTGAAATAACTCATCTGCAAGGGGGGTATTCCTACTAGTCCAGATCCGATTTGTTGCTGCATTTCATCATCTTGCATTAACAATGAACGAAGCTGCAGTAAGCCCAAAGTGTAGCGAACAACATCGGACTTTTCGCGGCTACGGTCATTGCTGAACATTCCAGTGAGGGTTCGCAGCCCACGGGCTTGATCCACTACATTTGGAAAGACATCATCGTAACTAAGCGGCTTTAATACCAACAAGGGATTAATGCTAGCTGCTAAATCTGCTTGGCTGCAGCTGCCTTTAGTCGCAAGCACGTCCACTAGGGCGGCGCATTGGGCCACGGCGGCCAAGGCAATGATTTCTTGCTCCCACTTGCTGTACTTAGCGCTGGAATTGTTCAATAACGGCTCCACCCAAACATCGGGCTCCTTGGTAAAACACAATGTATTGCCCCGGAGTTACTGCCCTCTGGGGTTTATCGAAGAGTACTCTTAGCCCGCCGCTGGGAAGGCTTTCCAGCCGGCATAATTGATCGGCTTGGCGATAGCGAATTTTGGCGCAGCAGTTTGCGGGCACTAGCTGTGAGCTGCCGCCGATCCATGCCGGTGGAGATGCTATCAATTCTGACGACAATAAGTCTTTATTGTCATTACCTTGGCCAACAATTAAGACATTTCGGGTTAGGTCTTTTTCAACCACATACCAAGCCGCCTCAGGGTATTTCTTATGGCCGCCAATGCCTAAACCTTGGCGTTGGCCGTAGGTGTAATACATTAACCCGGCGTGGTTGCCCAGGCTGTCGCCGGCAGTAGTTTCGATGACTCCGGGCTGAGACGGTAAGTATTGCTCTAAAAAATCCTTAAATTTTCGCTCGCCAATAAAGCAAATCCCGGTGCTGTCTTTTTTATCCCGGGTGGCTAAGTCTAGTTGCGCCGCGATGCGTCTCACTTCAGGTTTGGCCAAAGCTCCCACCGGAAACAAACTACGCTCTAAACAGCCTTGGGGCACCTCGCACAGGAAGTAACTCTGATCCTTATTAGCATCAAGACCTTTTAACAGATGGGTATCACCCTCGATATTTGCGGTTTGCACATAGTGGCCGGTTGCTATGTAGTCGGCACCTAACTCAGTGGCATAGTCCATAAAGGCCTTAAACTTAATCTCTCTATTGCATAGCACATCGGGATTGGGTGTGCGACCAGCTTGATATTCAGCCAAGAAGTGCTCAAACACATTATCCCAATACTCCGCCGCGAAGTTTGCCGTTAATAGCTCTATGCCCAGGGAATCACAAACCGCTTGAGCATCGGCTAAATCATCCTTGGCGGTGCAGTATTCGGTGCCATCATCCTCGTCCCAGTTCTTCATAAACAAGCCGGTTACTTGATGGCCTTGGGCTTTAAGAAGATGTGCCGCTACGGATGAATCCACGCCACCAGACATGCCAACAATGACATTAGCAGTTTTTGCCTGGGCAACAGCTTCGGAATGTTTCATAGTATTAACAACATGTTAGTAACGATAGCGGATATAGTGGCTTATTCAGGTAATCGTCTATCGCGGTAAGTACCAACGGGCTTCGAAGGCGATTTTCGGCGGCTTTAATCTGATCTAGACCTAGCCAAAGTGCCTGCTGAATATCTGGGTCCAATTGTGCATTTAGATGCTCGGTCACGGCCAGCGCAGAGAAGCAATGCCGCACGTAAGTGATTCCATTGGCCGCGGATGTGAAATGATAAATCCCAATAAAGCCATTGAGCTTTACCTCCCAGCGAGTCTCTTCCAAGGTTTCCCGCAGGGCGGCCTGCAGCAGAGTCTCACCTAACTCTAGGTGACCGGCCGGTTGATTATAAACCATAGCTCCTGCCACTCGCTCCTCAACCATGAGAAATTTGCCATCTTTTTCGACAACGGTTGCTACAGTAATATGGGGATAGTCTGACACTGGAAATCCAAAGGGGTGAATCCTAGCGTCTAACCGCCTTTAGGATCAACGTTGTTGTACAAAAGTTCTGTTCGAGAAGTCGTGATAGGGCCTATAAATCTCGCATCTGTGGTCTCTCCCCCGGTGGAGTAACTAAGCGCTTCAGATTACCGCGACAAACAGGGATAATACCCAACGTCCCAGAGCTAGGGAAATTTGCAGCGCTTCATCTAAATCCACTATGAGGAAAACATGAGTCAACTCAGCCATATCGATGAATCCGGCAACGCCAAGATGGTGGATGTA
The DNA here is from genome assembly GCA_047617585.1 of Pseudohongiellaceae bacterium. Lineage (GTDB taxonomy): Bacteria > Pseudomonadota > Gammaproteobacteria > Pseudomonadales > Pseudohongiellaceae > UBA9145. The sequence continues at coordinate 23,507 of JBLGBD010000037.1, forward strand.
GGCCAAAAGCAAAACACTGAACGAGAGGCTACCGCCTATGGCGAGGTGATAATGTCCGCTGAAACATTTGCCCTCATCGCTAACAAAGGGCACAAGAAAGGGGATGTATTGGCTGTCGCCCGGATTGCTGGCATACAAGCAGCAAAGTCTTGCTCGAGTTTAATTCCACTATGCCACCCTTTAATGCTCACCTCCATCGACGTAGATTTTGACTTAGAATCAACAACTAATACGATAAAGCTAAAGTCTCGTTGTAAAGTGAACGGGCAAACGGGGGTTGAGATGGAAGCCCTAACCGCGGTATCTGTAGCGGCGCTGACGATCTATGACATGTGTAAAGCGGTTGATAAAGGCATGATCATAAACGACATTAAGCTGCTAGAGAAATCTGGTGGGCGCAGCGGCCACTATGTCAGGGAGTGATCGACAAACTATGTTATCGATACATTATTTTGCAAGCACAAGAGAGAAAGTGGGGATCGCGACAGAGACCATTGAGTTTGATGGCGCCGTTTCAACAATTGCAGATCTTATAGTAATGCTTAGTTCACGCCACAGCGGTTTCAATCAGGCCAATGAAACTACCAATAAGCTATTAGTCTCGGTGAATCAATCAGTGGTCGCTATAAGCCATAAACTGCATGACGGTGATGAAATTGCTTTTTTTCCGCCGATGACAGGAGGCTAGGAGTGATCTCGGTTCAGACCAGCGATTTTAATTTGGCGCAAGAATATGAAGATCTAAGAGACCGCGCTGGTGATCCTGGTGCTGTTGTGACTTTTACAGGATTAGTTCGCGAGTTTTATCACGCTGAGGCAGGCGCCGAGCCGGCGGTGACAAGTCTGTTTTTAGAACATTATCCTGGTATGACAGAGAAAGCCCTTCAAGACATCGCCGCGCGGGCCCAACAACGTTGGCCACTGTTAGCTGTGCGCATTATCCACCGGGTTGGTGAATTACGGCCGAAAGACCAAATTGTCTTCGTTGGTGCTGCTAGCGCCCATCGTGGGGCAGCCTTTGCCGCGGCGGAGTTCATGATGGACTACTTGAAAAGCGAAGCGCCTTTTTGGAAGAAGCAAAAATCAGCCGATCAAGAAACTTGGATTGATAGTAGGGCAAGCGACAGTAGCGCCCTTGAGCGTTGGAAAACCTGAATAAATTCAGATATCTATGGGGTGGGGCTGAGACTACGGATTGAAGTCACTAGCAGCCACTGGCGCCGTGGTTGACTCCCCTGGCAGCAAATCTTTTAGACTCCAAACACCGATTGCGCAGCGCACTAGCCTAAGAGTTGGATTGCCCACGGCTGCCGTCATACGCCTTACCTGACGGTTTTTACCTTCCTTAATTTTGAGTTCCAACCATGTTGTTGGAATATTGAGACGTTCTCTTATTGGCGGCGTGCGCTGCCAGAGCTTAGGCTCATCAATCACATTAGCAGTTGCCGGCAAAGTCTTGCCATCTCTGAGGTTCACGCCGCCTCTTAGTCGCACCAGCGCCTCCTTGCTCACCTCTCCTTCGACCTGCACCCAGTAGGTTTTTTCTTGTTTATATTTAGGGTCTGCAATGCGTGCCTGCAGCTTGCCGTCATCGGTGAGCAACAGCAGGCCCTCAGAGTCTTTGTCTAGGCGGCCTGCGGCATACAAGCCCGGGGTCTTTATGAAATGGGAGAGGGTGGCTTCGGGATCATCACCTGTAAACTGAGAAAGTACGCCAAATGGTTTGTTGAACAGCAACAGTTGCGACATGAAGGGGTTGATCCAGTACTTTGATTTGGCTTGGGCGCCGACGAGTGGGAGTATAGCAAGACTTGCAGCACAAATTTAGCGCAGCCGATAGCCCGCGACAATTAAAACTGCCGCGGATTTTAAAGCTACCCAACTCACATCATCAGGTGGCCAGAGAAGCAGCGCGCTCCATGATTGGCTGCGCAACAGCTTCTAAGACCTCGCCATCAGACGCTACCGCGTGAATATTCGCAGCATGCAGTCCTTTTGGACCCTCGATGGTTTCGAAGGTAACTA
>JBLGBD010000038.1:0-25484 GCA_047617585.1 Pseudohongiellaceae bacterium
TGACCGGTTTTGATAAGCGCATCGAGATGGTCCAAATCTCCTCGGCCCTGTGCTTTTGATTTATAGGCCGCCGCCAGCATACGCTGCCACATGAAACAATACAGCGTTAAACCCATAAGCTCCATATAGGCATAGGATGCCGCACCTACCTCATCAGGGCTATCCTGCGCATTATCGATCACAGTTTTAGTTGTTGAAATTAGTAGTGCTTTGGCCGATTCCAGCGCCGGGAGATGCTCAGCCATTTCTGGCACAGCCTTGACACCCGCAGCAAATTCGTCGATCTCGCCCACCAACACCTTGAGCAAACTGCCATTAGCGCGAACGGTCTTTCTGCCCATTAGATCCAATGCTTGAATACCGTTAGCACCCTCATAAATTTGCGCGATTCGGGCATCACGAACGTTTTGTTCCAAACCCCATTCGGCGACATAACCATGTCCGCCTAGCACTTGCTGACCCATGACACAGGCATCAAAACCGCGGTCGGTACAATAGGCTTTTTGCACCGGAATAAGCAGCGCAACTAACTTGTCCGCTTTTTCGCGTGCACTTTCCTCGGGGTGAAATCGAGCTATGTCCAGCTGGCTTGCGGCATACATAGACAGAGCCCGCCCGGCCATAATGTTGGAACGCATAGTCAGCAGCATTCTTCTGACATCAGGATGCACGATAATAGGGTCGGCCGCTTTTTCCGCGAACACCGGCCCGGCAGGCGCCCTGCCCTGCAATCGGTCTTTGGCGTAAGCCGAGGATATCTGGTAGGAGCTCTCGGCTAAGCCGTTGCCCTGCAGTCCCATAGACAAACGCTCATAGTTCATCATGGTAAACATATTGGATAGACCTTGGTTTAACTCGCCCACTAAAAAGCCTTTGGCGTCCTCAAAATTCATCACACATGTGGCAGAGCCTTTGATCCCCATCTTGTGCTCTATCGATCCACAGTGAACATTGTTTGAGTCTCCGGTGAGCTTACTTTCTTCATCCACGAGATTTTTCGGCACTAGAAAAAGCGAAATTCCCCGAGGCCCAGCGGGGGCATCAGGCAGCTTCGCCAGCACTAAGTGAATAATATTTTCGGTAAGGTCATGTTCGCCTGCGGTAATAAAAATCTTGGTGCCGGTAACTTTGTATGTGCCGTCGGCCTGAGGCACGGCTTTAGTATGAATCATTCCCAAGTCGGTGCCTGCGTGAGGCTCGGTCAGACACATGGTTCCTGACCAGATCCCCTCATACATTTTCGGCAAATAGCGCTGTTTCAGCTCATCGCTAGCATGGTGGCTGAGAGTAAGGGTTGCCCCAGTAGTTAGGATTGTATAGAGCGCAAATGACGAATTTGCAGCGAACGTCATTTCCTCGATAACCGCCGAGAGCAGCTTTGGCATGCCTTGGCCACCATAGTCCACATCACCGGTAAGACCAGACCAGCCTCCCTGTGCATAGGCGGCATAGGCTTGTTTAAACCCTTCTGGGGTCGTCACTACGCCGTTTTCGATTCGGCAACCCTGTTGATCACCTGATTGGTTGATCGGGGCAAGCAACCCTTCGGCAATCTTTCCTGCCTCTTCGACAATTGCACTTATGAGGTCATCACTGACTTCCTGCGTTCCTGGCATTTTGCCAAACAGCTCCTGGGCTTGAAATACATCTTGCAATAAAAATTGCATATCTCTCAGTGGAGCTCGATAGGTTGCCATCGTAGTGAATTCCTCAAAAATGCCTTGCGAGTCGCCGATTATAAGGGATGACCCTATAAACAGGTACTCAATGGAAGGATAACTTAGTCAACTTGCTGTCACTGACTATACTCTTAAACCCAAGCAAAATAAGGCATAAAAACTATGGGTCTGCGACTTAACACAAGGCTTGCCCCAACCTTTAACATGCTGCTAGACGGACTTTTGCCAAGGCAATGTCTTCTGTGCAACATGGGCTCTAAAGGAGCTGTAAATATTTGCTCAAGCTGTCAAAGCCGGCTACCGCGGATAACCAACCCCTGCCACCATTGCGGAATCGATATGCAGGGTATTTCTGTGTCAAATGTGTGCTCAACCTGTCTCACAGCAGCCTGGGCATTTCGGCGCTGTATCGCCTTATATCGCTATGAAGGTAGCGCCCGCAAGTTGGTCACAGAATTCAAATTTAAAGCAAAATTTTCGGCCGGAAAGTTCTTAGCCGAAACGCTAGCTGAGGAAATCAATGCCTACTACGTAGGCAATAAAGCAGCAGACGCATTGCTTGCTATTCCACTGCACTACGCACGTCTGGCAAGGCGTGGCTACAATCAGTCTTTGCTATTGGCTCAGACGATAGCGCGCTTAACCGACATCCCCCTAATCGCCAACGGCCTGAGCAAACACCATGCAACACCAGCACAATCCAGCCTTAACTCGGCTGCGGCGCGGTCTCAAAATCTTCGAAGCAGCTTCTGTACTAACTGGCAAATTCGAGCTCAACGGTTGGAATCTGTCGTAGTTATTGACGATGTTATGACTACTGGAGCGACCCTCAATGAGGTTGCTAAGACGTTACGTAACGAGGGTGTGAAAACGGTAATGTGCTTTTGCGTGGCGCGGGCAAATTGAAAATGGCGGGCATTGCAGCTAAAAAGTTGATGGCTAGAGCATCAGAATTGATACTTAATAGACCCATAGGCGACTCGCCCATTCTGATCTAGAATGCGCGTGGTGGCGTTGAGAATTTCTGTGCTTTCTTCGTTGAATATATTGCGAATACCGAACGAGATAATAGCTCGATCCTTCTCTCCAGCTTTGACACTGTAGCCATATTGCAAATCAATGGTGGTCATATTATCCACCAGCTCATTGATTTCATTTATGTCCAACTCGCTAATGTCTTTGAATGAATCGAAGTAGTTAGTGATGGCTGAGGCGGTGTGATTCCCCAGTTGCCAGGTAAGCATCAAACTGCTTTGTAGCTCAGGACTGACCGCTCTGTCAGAGACGCCTGGGATCTCGGAATCTGCCATCTCTAGCAAGCTGCCACGATTTTCAAATTCATCTACATAGGTGGTAGTTGAGCTCAAAGTAAATTGGCCAAAGCGCTCAGTTTCCCAAGCATAAGCCGCACCTAAGTCGAAACCCCTGCTGGACATATTACTGCCTAGCAAAGGATTCTCTAAGTTAAATTCATTGATAGCTGAGTCTTGGATATATAGCTGTGGCAGACCCGATACTTGATCTAAATCGGTAGAGGTCGCGGGGGCTTCATCAACTTGCTGACGCCATGCATCGGCGGTCAAACTGAGGCCTTCAAACGGCATTATCTGTAAACCAAGATTAAAACTTAGGGCGTCTTGCACTAAGGCACCTTGAAAATCTTGAATTTCGCGCGTGCGATCGACACTAATATTAGGCTCGATTTTTCCGATCACTGAGTTTGGAGCGACACGAAAGCTTGTGACAGGCGCATCATCGCCAGACACAATAACTAGTGAATTCTGACTATTGGCTGACATTGAAAGCACTAGGCTTCCTAGAAACATCAGTGAATGTAGTGGTACAACCTTAAACATGTCTGCTTCAACTCAAACCGATTGGGTGCTTGCTTACACTAAGCATAGCCTACTTGGTATAACTTAACCGAACTAGCATAGCAGTTTGCCGCCAAGAATTGAACGGTTTTTCGATACCCTAATGTGCGGCACCGGGCAATCCACAAAGGATTTTCACTGCCAAGGTTTTCACCCGTCTTAGCTAATAGCATTCAATGAGTTACAAACTAGAAAGTCGAATACAAAGACTAAAACAAGCCAGATTGAGGGCGATTGACGCAGCGTGCACCGCAGGCTAAAGCTGTTTTACCCATGGCCGCGAGGGCAAGCCTTGAATAAGCTCAGAAATCGTAGGCTGCCCTTGGGCTAGCTGCAGGCGTGGGTTTATTTCGGCCAGAGGCATTAGCACAAACAGGCGCTCATGGGCTCTGGGGTGGGGCAGAACTAAGCTTGAAGTCTTAATTTCAATGCCTGAAATACAGATGAGGTCTAGATCTAAAGGCCTCGGGGCGTTGACACCGCCGCTGCGACTGCGACCAAATTTAGCCTCAATCTCATGCAGAGACTGCAACAGCGAAAGCGGGTCACAGGTGTCTGCCACTTCAATCACCACCGCCGCATTAATAAACTCGGCAGTGCCCGGCGCACATTCTACAGGTTCCGTCAGATAAAAACTCGACTGCTGGATTGGCGCAACACTTAACCGCTCAATCTCGGCAATAGCTAAAGTCAAAGTCTCCAGCGCCGTTCCACTAGCGGACTCTTGATTTGAACCAAGACTGATACAGGCATTCAAGCTGGGCTTATTGATGGTATTGAGCTGAGAGCTCATGCACAGCCTCTACAAACACACTCACATTGTCCGGGTTCACCTGCGGTGTTATACCGTGGCCAAGGTTGAAAACGTGGCCAACTCCGTTGCCATAAGCCGCAAGAATAGCCCCCACTTCTTTCCTGATCGCTAGGGGCGAGGAATACAGCATTGTGGGGTCCATATTACCCTGAAGGGCGACCTGGCCATTGGCACGTTGTCGCGCCTCGCCGATATCTATAGTCCAATCAAGCCCAACAGCATCAGCGCCTGAGGCCACAATAGACTCCAACCACTGCCCGCCATTTTTAGTAAAGACAATGCACGGCACCTTTCTACCTTCGCTTTCTTTAGTTAAGTTGCTTACGATCTTTTTCATATAGGCTAAGGAAAATTCTTGATAACAACTTGGGGTCAAGATGCCGCCCCAGGTATCAAAGATTTGCACGGCCTGCGCACCGGCGGCTATTTGACCGTTTAGATAATCTGTCACCCCGTCGGCTAGCTTTTCCAGTAGCAAGTGCATCGCTTGGGGATTGTCATACATAAACTGCTTGGCGTGGCGAAAGTCTTTGCTACCGCCGCCTTCGATCATGTAAGTCGCTAATGTCCATGGGCTTCCTGAGAAACCAATTAGTGGCACAGAGCCATTTAGCTCTTTGCGAATGACGCTCACTGCATCCATCACATAGGACAACTCTGAGGTCATGTTCACCTGGGGCAAACTCTCGACGTCGCTGGCCTGCCGAATCACCTTGCGAAACTTGGGTCCTTCACCTTCCTCAAAATACAGACCCTGCCCCAAGGCATCGGGTATGGTCAAAATATCGGAAAACAAAATGGCCGCATCAAACGGATAACGCCGCAGGGGCTGCATGGTCACTTCACATGCTAACTCTGGGTTTTTGCACAGATCCAGAAAGCTGCCCGCTTGCTTTCGAGTAGCTCGATATTCTGGCAGATAACGGCCTGCTTGACGCATCATCCACACAGGGGTCACATCGGTAGGTTCGCGCATCAACGCCTTGAGAAAGCGATCATTTTTCAACTCCACGCTGAATTTCCTTTTAAAGCTGATAGTAAGTAGGGTCTGCGAAACGCAGTAGGAAGCAATTTTACACGAGCAACTGCGCAGTACAAATTTGAATTCGTCGGATTAATTACAGACCACTTGCTGGGAGAGATTAGTTTCTGCGCTGCATCGCGGTTATGGCTGTTTGAATTTCAGTTACTCCACGCACCCAAGGCCCATACGCTTTGGCTTTCGCTGGCAGAGCATTCATTGCGGCGGTTGCCGAGGTGCGGTCGGAAAAATCGGCCACCAAAACGACAAACCAAGGCTTGCCATTAAGATTGGTTTTGAAATACCCGGTATTGGCAGCGATTTTTTCAGTCTCGATAAATGACTGAATATTAGCTTCCGATGAGGCGCCCAAAATCTGGATCACATAGTTGCTGTTAGGTGATGCCATGATTTTTTGCTCAAAGCTACTAAGCCCAGCTGACAACGACTTGACTGCTGGCGTTGACGCCGCCGCTACCGGCTTAGTCGCCACGCTGGGTTTGAGTGAGCTGGCGCTTGTCGCTGCAGGGCTTTTAGACACAGCAGCAGGCTCTGCTTTTAAAATAGTGGCCGCAGGATCTGCGCTTGATGCAGTTATTTCAGTCACCGCAGCAGCTGTCGGCTGCCGATCGACTTGGCCTGCCGTGGCAGACATTTGATTCAAGATACTAACCGCGGGAGTATCAACCGTGGGCACTGTCGCAGGGGATTGGCTGGGTTGCAGCGCACGGGCTTGATCTGTTTGCGTTGACGTTCTTACTAGCGGTGCATTTGTAGTAGCCACCTCAATCGAGGTTTCTGAGCGCACGGATTGGGTGTCGGGTTGAATAAAGACAATCGCCGCAAGGAAAACCACCACTAACACTGAGGCTGCAATCATATAGACAAACGCTGGGGACCGACCGGACTGCGGTTCTTGGTTCGCCCCAGTACGCCGATTAGCAGGCGCCTCATCCAAATCAAAATCGTCTGCAGAGCCGCCTGCGCCACCCACTCGATACTCGCGCTCTAACATCTCACTAGCCAGTGTATTGATAGTCCCTGGAGCGCCGTTAGAAATATTGTGAATGCTGCCCAGCGCAGCGCCCGTCATGGGCAGGGTCTTTGAATAGCCCGCGCGCTCGAGTTTAAAGCGGACATAATCAATGGTGGCATCGCTAGCAAAACCTGGAAGCTCAAACTCAATGAGTCCAGCCCCCTGCTCAACTGCCAGTATGCTTTGCAGCATATTTGCTAACTGATTTTCGCCAAACAGTATGATGTGGACACTGTTTGGAGGGCAAACTGATTTAATTTTTAACAAGTCCAGGAGCACTTCGCGACTAAGCTCATGAGCATCATCAATTTGAATGAGTACAGATTTGGCCTCTAAATCCAGCTGATGAGCTAGTTCTGAAATTTCTTCGATAATTTTTTCTTTGCCAACGTCCGATGCCTGCAAATCCAGCTGTTCCGCAAGCACCTCAACAAACTGATCCGAGTTCATAAACAGCGTTGCCAAAACCAGCACGCCAATGGCTTCATCTGCAAAACTGCGCGCAATTTCTGTCGCCAGCATTGATTTGCCAATGCCTAAACGACCATATACAGCGATTATATTTTCGCCGTACATTGCACTTTCAACTATTTGATTGCAAAGATCCTGCCGATTACCACCCCCATAAAAGTCTTTCCTGGACGTTGAGGGTTCGAATGGGTCGAAGCGTAAGCCTAATTCTTCAACGTAGTTCTTCATGGTTTATGCACAATCCGCTGCCGACTGAAAGGGTAGTTTTCAGCACTTCTGACTCTATATCGGCCCGAATTACCGCTTCCCCAATAGAATTGAGCAGAATAAAACGCAGTTTTCCAAGCTCTGTTTTTTTATCTACAGCCATAAGGCTTAAGTATTTATCGACCGAAATTTCACTCGGAGGAATCACTGTCATGGCAAACTTATCCTCCAAAACAGCGCGAATTCGTCGCGCCGAGGCTGGCTCTAGCATGCCGAGCCGAGCCGACAGATCTGCCGCCATTACCATGCCCATTGCCACAGTCTCACCGTGCAGCCACGTGCCGTAGCCGCAGGCTGTTTCAATAGCATGGCCAAACGTATGGCCTAGATTCAACAGGGCACGCTGACCAGTCTCACGCTCATCAGCCGCAACAATTTCCGCCTTTGCCTGGCAAGAAACCTTGATAGCCTCTACTAAGTATGAAGACTCTAGAGATAGTAAGCGCTCACAATTCTCTTCTAAATAGTCGAAAAAGCCCGGTTTATTAATCAGGCCATACTTGATGACCTCAGCTAATCCGGCCTTAATTTCCCGTTCTGGTAGGGTTTTGAGAAACTCGGTATCGGCGATAACACACTGGGGCTGATAAAACGCCCCTATCATGTTTTTGCCAGCAGGGTGGTTAACCCCGGTCTTGCCACCCACGGACGAGTCTACTTGAGCAAGAAGGGTAGTAGGGATTTGGACAAACGCCACGCCACGAAGGTAAGTAGCTGCAACAAACCCGGTGATGTCGCCAATGACTCCTCCACCGAGAGCGACGAGGGTAGTTCGACGATCACACTTGGCTTCCAGTAATCTGTCATAGACATAGCTAATGGCGTCCAGATTCTTATATTGCTCGCCATCTGGAAGAATGATTTCGAGAATTTCTCGACCCACCAAATAGTCTTTTAAAGCTCCCATGTAAAGTGGGGCTACCAATTCATTGCTGATAATGACAACTCTACCATCCCCAAAATACTGCGGAGGAATTAGCCCGCTCTGCAAAATACAGGGCCCGATAAAGATTGGATAACTTCTGTCTCCAAGTTCTACTTGAATTGTTTCCATTGCGAATTCCGTTGCGGTTTAATCTCGTAACTCAGTGATGCCTAAAGACCATTTAGCATCCCATACTGGAGCAAAATCTCTTGGCAAACAGTTTTTGGGTTTCTGCGATTCGTATCAACTATCACATCCCCAACTTCTCGGTACAGGGGCTCGCGAATCTTCATCAGCTCCTTTATGCGTTTTTCCGGGTCGGAGGTTTGCAGTAGCGGTCGATTCTTGTCTCTGCTGGTACGCTCAAGCTGTTGTTTAATAGATGCACGCAAATAGACAACGAGGCCACGTGCCGATAGGAATTTTCTGTTTTCCGCTGAGAGAATCGCACCACCACCAGTCGCTAGGACAATGCCATTCTTCAAGGTCAAGCTCTCGATCATTCTGGCTTCTCTGATGCGAAAGCCTGCCTCACCTTCCACATCAAAAATCCAAGGAATATCAGCACCAGTTGAGGCCTCTATCTCGCGGTCGGAGTCGAAGAACTCCATTCCTAACTCTTCGCTTAGCACTTTGCCAATAGTGGTTTTACCAACTCCCATAGGCCCAACAAGAAATATACTTTGCGCGGATATCATTATTCTTTTGCCACTTCGCCAATCACGAATCTAGTACAAGAAAGCGGAGTATAGCTGGATTATTGCTCCACAACTAAAAACAGGTGTAGTTGATAATCAACTACACCTGTCTAATGACACGCCACTCACTGCCTGATATCAAATTACTTGATGTTAATATCAGCAATGATCTTGGGAGTTATAAAGATCAGCAGCTCAGTTCGACGATTCGCTCTTTCGGTTCGTTTGAACATAGCCCCGATGTAGGGCAAGTCACCAAGGAATGGTGTCTTAGTTTCAGTTAGGGTGCTTTCTTCGCGGAATACGCCACCAAGAACGATAGTTTCGCCATTGTTAACCAGCGCGCTTGTTGTTACTTGGTTGGTATTAATAGCCGGTATCGCGCCCGTTCCTGCGGCTACGGAATCCTGCCTAATGTCCAACTGCATGTTAATTCGGCCATCTGGAGTGATTTGGGGCGTCACTTCCAATGACAATACGGCCTCTTCAAATTCTGTGGTGGAGCCACCCGCTGTGCCCCCAGCTTGTGACTGATAAGGAATTCTTACACCAGACTGAATCGTTGCCGTCACCTTGTCTTGAGTGGTGACCTTCGGTCTGGCAATAACTTCGCCATTGCCTGTGCTTTCCAGAGCAGAAAGTTCGAGTTCGATAAGACCATTATTGCCCGTAAAGCCAATTGCAAAGGAAGACGCTTGTGCGTCTGCCACACCTAAATCCACTGCCAAGGCATCGGGAAAGGTGATTTCTCCGAAGGGAATTGGGATTGCTGCAATGGCTTGTGCAACTAGGGCTCCTATCAAGCTAGGATCAGTCCCATTTTGCAGCGCCTGAACTCGCGCCGCGTCACCTGCGACTAAAGCCTCTTGGATCGCCAATTCTCGGTTAATGCTGTTGGAGTTTTCTTCAAACGTCGTGAACTGCGAACCACCATAACGAATATTGTCTCCAGTGGGGGCACTTCCCGCACCGCCCCATCGAATACCTAAATCACGCCCAAAGTCTGTGGACACGTTGACAATTCTCGCTTCGATAAGCACCTGGCGGACCGCCACGTCTAGCCGCGCTAGCATGGCTCTCACTTCCTGCAGTTTCTCTTCGATATCACGAACAATGATTATGTTAGTGCGCGGGTCGACGCTTGCAGTTCCGCGAGTGGAAAGAATACCACCACCGCCTGCAGCAGCGGGCCCCGCGCCAGCGCCAGCTCCTGGAAGAGCAGCGCCCGCACCTGCGCCACCACCGCCTTGGTTGCCGGTGAGTAAAAATAGTATTTCAGATGCATCCGCATAGTTGACTTGCACAAATTCCGTAAATAAAGGGGCAAGCGCCTGCGCTTGCTGGGTAGCTTCTAGATCGAGTTGATTCTGGGCAGCGATTTCTGAAGCCGGCGCCACGTACAACACGTTACCTTCCAATCGAGACCCTAAGTTTCTAGACCGCAGGACTAGTTCCAAAGCCTGATCCCAAGGCACGTTCTCCATTTGAATCGTGATATTGCCAGATACTGCATCACTGGCAATGAAATTAAATTCGTAATAGTCGGCTAAAATTTGCAGCACTGAGCGCACAGGGATGTCCTGAAACGACAGCGACCCCACTTCGCCAGTATAGCCTGCGGTATCCGCATTGCCTGACACATCAAGTACGGGAGGACGCACACTTATCGTATACACGTTGCCGCTTTGAAAGGCTACATAGTCATAGGCACCGTCAACATCAATTACAACTGTCGCCCTGTTGGATTGACCGAGCACGTCCACAGTCGACACGCTGGTCGCAAAATCACTTACGTCAAAGCGCCGGTTTAAATTTTCTGGCACTCCAGTTTCAGTAAATTCAACATATATCCTTGCGCCGACTTGCTCAACACTGCCAATTACCCGATCGCTGGAAAGTTCAATAACAACTTGGCCCTCTTCATCATCGCCACGCTGAAAAGTCACATCAGTTATTTCATTGGCCCCAGCGCTGACAATGCCCGCAAAGGTCTGCCCCACATTCGACACGCCACCAACCGCAACGTTGTCGTTGCCCACCCGAATCGTCAGAGTGTTCCCTGTAACGCGCGACTCGTAGTTTACCAGTTGGTCGAGATTTACTACCAGTCGGGTGCGACTACCATCATCCAACACAACCACTGATTTAGCGTTGTTAGAATCAATATTGAACCGCTGCTGCGCGAGCGCGCTAGAAACGCCGACTAAATCTAATGAAATTCGTGCCGGGTTATCTAACACAAACCCTGAGGGATCAGGTGGGGTTGAATCAAAGGACAGCTGAATTTCAATACTATCGCCTGGCAAATTTGCAAAACCGATACTATTGAGCGAATTGGTTTGCTGGGCCGCCGAGAAGCTCCCAATGCAAAGGGCCGAGATAACCACGACGATTTGCACGAGCTTCAGAATCTGCGACCCCTGCTCCAAATGTAATTTGTGTTCTAATTTTTTTAGCATACCCTTAACCCCTGCTTACATTACTTATTGCAAAGTAAGCGTTTGTGGTCGTTCTACCCAACCACCATTTCCGCTCGGCACAATTTCTACTATATTGACTTGTGTTTCACTAATATTTTGAATCTTGCCGTAGTTCCTGCCGAGATAGCTGCCTAAGCCAACTCGATGGATTTCTCCAAAACCGTCCTCGACCAAAGCCTCGTACTTGTTTTCTCGCTGCAACATGCCCACCATTTTTAGCTCGCTCAAAGACTGGCTTTCCAGTGCGTCTGGCAAGCGGTCTAAATCCGGCTGTACGTTTCTTGCTAACGCTTCAGTATTCCCGGCATTGGCCACCAAGGGCATATCGAAAGGACTGCGTTTAGACGCAGCGCTGTATATAAAGCCTTCGTAGGGAACGAATACTGGTACCGGCTCAACTTGGGCTACTGGCCGCGCTTTAACCGTATCTACAAATTCCTGAAGATCATTAAAATTGTTATTGCCTGAACAAGCAGACAGCAGCGCGGTCATGCCCAGCATGTTTAATAAGCGTAACTTGTGGAATGAGAACAACATTATTGTCCGGCGTCCACGTCCCTGTAGCGATAGGTCTTGGCTACAATGCTCATATCAAGAAACGAATCGCCTCTAGCTGTTATAGTAAAATCATGCAGAGTTACAATTCGGTCCAAACTTGCGACACCACTTACAAAAGTACCAAAGTCGTGATAATCACCTACTACATCGATATCTATAGGCAGCTCAATATAAAACTCTTCCACGCCTTCTGGCGCTAGAACGATATTAGATATTTCTAATCCGCTGCCTTCCCCGGTAGCGGTTACATCATCAACTAGTCCTGGCACCTCTGTACGGGAAGGTAGCTGCCTGAGCAGCTCGGTGAACGAGTCTTCCATCTCTAACGTTTGAGCGCGGTATTCTTCAAGGTTCGAAGCAAGAAACGCCTTGGCCTCAAATTCAGCCCTAATTGTTGCTTCTTCAGCAGTTGAGGTTTGCAGGTTAGACTGCAAATTTTGAATGTGAAAGAAGTAACCCCCTGCTAAGCAACTGGAGAAAATTGCGATTACAAGCAGTGCTCTTACTGGCGCGGGCCAGACGCCCATGGTGTCCAGATCTTGCAAATCGTTCCAATCAAAATTTTGTAGATCTTTAGCGGCTTTAGCAAATATATTCATAAGCCCCTTACACCTCGTCCTGTTGCGTTAGTGATTCCAAAGTAACTGTCAACGTGAAGCTTAACGCGTTGGTTAGAGAGTTGGCGGCGCCTGCGGCTTCCGAGATTGCACTTAAATCCGGATCTCGAAACCAAGTAGAGCCCCCTAAATTTCTCAACAATTCTGTAATGCCTGAGTAAGACTCGGCGATGCCTTCCAACGCGATTCGCTCGCCGGTGCGCTCCACCGTTTGATAGTAAACGCCCGCCGGCAAGGTGTTCACTAACTCATCAAAGATGCGCACGATCACCGGCCGAGTTCCCTGCAGGTCAGTGATAACATTCATCCGCGCCCGGATGTCTTCTTTTTGTTGACGTAGCTGAGTAATTTCTCTAACCCGCTCATCCAGTATCGCAATCTCTGTTTTTATAAAGTTGTTACGAGCAACCTGAGCATCTATCTCGCCATTGAAGTAGCGGTCCACTAACAGCACTAGACCACCGGCGATTATGACAATACCTACTAAAATATTGAGAAACTCACGTCGCTGCTCTTCCCTTAAGCGCTCGCGCCAAGGCAGTAGATTAATTTGGGCCATTAGTATTCACCCCGCATCGCTAGTCCGCAGGCAATTAGCAATGAAGGCGCATCGTTTTTTAACAGCGTCTTATTTACTTTAGAGCCAATGACTAAACCCTCAAACGGATTGGCGACTCGAGTCGGCGTAGAAAGGTTCTCTTGCACTAAATCGCTCAGCCCTTCGATGGCGGCAACGCCACCAGCAAGCAAAATATGATCCACTTCGTTATAGTGGCTAGATGAGAAGAAAAACTGCAGCGTCTGACTAATTTGCTGTACTACCGCATCTTTGAATGGAGCCAAAATTTCATATTCATATTCTTCCGGCAAGCCACCGCGCTTCATAGCGGTCTCGGCTTCCGATGCGCTTAAACCAAACCGCCGCTGCACTTCCTCTGACAGCTGATTGCCGCCAAACATCTGCTCGCGGGTATAGATTGTTTTGCCGTTTAGAATCACATTGAGCGTAGTCAACACGGAACCAATGTCTATTATCGCAATAGTTTGCTCATCTTCAGAACCGATCTGATCTTTGAGCAGCGTAAAGGCACGCTCAATCGCGTAGGCCTCAATATCGACCACTTTTGCTGTTAAGCCTGCTACTTCTAGCGCCGCCACTCTGGCATCAACGTTTTCTCGACGACATGCCGCAAGCAGCACTTCGACCATCTCGGGGGTGCGCCTCGACAATTCTTGGCGCTCGAAATCGATGGAAACCTCATCAAGTGGGTAAGGAATATATTGATCTGCTTCCACCACTATCTGATTTTCCATTTCCGAATCAGACAGACTTGAGCTCATTTCGATGGTCTTTGTGATCACCGCTGACCCTGCTACCGCCACTGCAGCGTTTTTAATCGATGGCTTCATAATACTCAGTGCCTGAGCAATGCATTCACCGACCGCTTCGATATCACTGATATTTTTCTCAACTACCGCATTTAAAGGCAACGGCCTGATAACGTAATTATCAACTCTGAATTTATCGCCATAGGGGCTCAACTGCAGGATTTTTATGGACGTAGAGCTAATATCTACACCCAAAAGAACATTGGCCTTTTTACCAAAGCTACCCAGCGCTCTTAATTTGCTAGTCAATTTATCTAGCACAGTTTATTCCTCAAAGACCCCAAAAAGCGCTTAGTTGAATCAACGGCGCGAGTTCTAATTCTCTCATTCGTGACCCTTTCGATGCTAAAACAGCACCGAGAGCCCTGCAAAAACCTAACAATTACAATAAGTTATGAAATTGTCTTAAAAACAAATCCCTTCCAGATTGGAGTATCGGCCGAATAAATAATTTATATAGTTATCAATTAATTATCAGACTTTCACAACAAACAACTTTACCATTAAATAATGAACTAACGAATACTTCAATTCTTTGAATCAGATCACGTTGCAGAGCCGCAAAACCCCCAAATGGGCCGAACTTAGGGGTTTTGCGAAACTTCTAGTCATTTTGTTTATTAGCCGTTTCAAACGCTGTACTCGAGGTCTTCGAGGCGCACTTAGTGGAAGCTACAATTTTTACCTTGGCTAACACCGTGCCACTAACTTTTAGTTTAGCTTAGTTCAGAATCAAAAAAGTCTGCGATTAAGCGCCTATTAAGCTAACCGAGGTGTATAATCTCGCCCTCATCATGCTTTCGGCCAAGCTAGCGGAGCCTATTTGCCAAGCTGGCATTTGGAATATCTCGGTGAATACGGGTAAGGTCTTGCTTTAATCAGCGCATAGCCGCTGATGACGGTACTGCTTGAGTCTCTCCAATAGAGGAAATCATAGGCGTGAGTTTTAATCTCAAAGCCGCTGCAAAAATAGCAGCCCAGCTGGCCTTTGCCGGCTTGGCTAGTATCACTATGATTGCTTCGGCCGCCTATCTCTACCTTGCGCCACTGCTGCCGGCAGCAGAAGACTATCGCAATGTCCAGCTGGAAACCCCACTTCGAATTTATACCTCCGACGGCCGGCTGATTGATGAAATAGGCAATCGCCGTAATCCGGTCAACTATGAAGATATACCTCAGGTGTTGATTGATGCACTTATTGCCACCGAGGATGCTCGCTTTTATTCCCACCCCGGAGTAGACGCCCAAAGCCTGATGCGGGGCCTTTATGGGTTCATTATCGGTCAACAGCTCGGCGGTGGCAGCACCATTAACATGCAGCTTGCGAACAACCTTTCGTTCGACAACGACAATGTCTATCTGCGGAAATTCAAAGAAATCCCGTTTGCGCTTCAAATTCAGCGCGAATTGACTAAAGAAGAAATCCTCACGCTATATTTGAATACGGTTTACTTTGGCGCTGGTGCCGATGGCATAGGAGCAGCCGCATTTGTTTACTATGGCAAGAACGCAGCAGATTTGAGCTTAGCCGAAGCGGCCATGATGGTGTCTCTACTGCCCTGCCCCAACGCCTGCAACCCACTTAACAACGCCGAGCGCGCCATAAGTCGGCGCGAGGTGCGGCTGCGCAACATGTTAAACCAAGGCATGATCAGCCAAAGCGAATATGAAGCCGCCGACCGCGAGCCCGTTACCGCCCAACGGCGTAATCGCAACATCGAAATACCGGCGCCGTACATAACCGAAATGGTGCGCCAAATACTCTACGATGAATTTGGTGAAGCCACCTACTCTGCCGGCTTTGAAGTCATCACCAGTATCGACGGCGACAAACAGCTGGCAGCCAACACTGCTTTAGAAGAAGGCTTAGAACAATACTACGATCGCCGCCATGGCTACCGCGGGCCCGAAGCCAATTACCCACCCGACCTATTAGAGCCAGCAGCAATCTGGTTAGAGCTCTTAGAGGCAACCCCTACCTATTCAGACCAAGAGCCCGCAATTGTCTCAAAGCTAGACGAGCGCAGTTTTGATGCCCTGCTGCAGACAGGTGAAACCATTACGGTACCGTTCGAAGGGTTTAGCTGGGCCTATAAATATCGCAGCCGCAATGAAGCATGGCCCCCGCCTGCAGTCGCCGATGACGCTGTAGATGTGGGCGATCTTATACGGGTCACGCAAGGTGATAGTTTCTGGTCACTGGGGCAGATTCCTGAAATTCAGGGGGCATTGGTATCCATGTCCCCTGAAAACGGTCAGATTCTTGCATTGGTTGGCGGCTATGATTTCCGCCAGAGTCAGGTTAACAGGGTGACCACTGCTAGGCCTCCAGGATCAAATTTCAAGCCTTTTGTCTACGGCACTGCATTAGAGCAGGGCTATACAGCCGCCAGCACGATTAATGATGCGCCCCTCACCCGCGGCAGCTATCGACCTAACAACTACGAGAACAACTTCCTTGGCCCTATCACCCTCCGATTTGCTCTCAAAGAATCGAGAAACGTCCCGACGGTTCGGCTTTTTGATCAGGTCGGCTCTGACAAAGTGTTAGCCTTTGCCAAAAAATTTGGCTTTCAAACCGACACATTTCCAAAAAACGATCTCACGGTCGCTCTTGGCAGCGCCGATGTCCAGCCGCTTGAGATGGCAACTGCCTATTCAGCCTTAGCCAACGGTGGGTTTAAAGTAGATCCTTGGTTTATCAACAAAGTCAGCAATTTAAGCGACGGCGTAATCTTTGAAGCAGCCCCAGTGACGGTATGCTCGAATTGTCGTCAATTGAGCACAGAGGCCGGCGTAGCCCTCAAGCCGGCACCCCAGATTATTGATCCACGTATCGCCTTTATTTTAAACAGTATGCTGCGCTCAGTGATTGAGGAAGGCAGTGGGGTGAGAGTGAATAGAGAACTCAGACGCGGAGATTTAATGGGCAAAACGGGCACCACCAACGGCCCAACGGAGCTATGGTTTTCCGGATTTAACAAGGATATAGCCACTACGGTGTTTGTTGGTTTCGACCAACCAGAACCCATGGGTGAACGAGAGCAAGGCGCGACTGTGGCCGTGCCGATATGGATTGATTATATGCGCAGCGCACTTGCTGGCACACCAGAGAACACCATGAGCCGACCGGACGGCGTTGTTGATAGATTGGTTAACAAAGCCACTGGGCTTCCCGCCAGACCAGGCGATGCCAACGCTATATTCGAGTATTTCCTTATCGAAAATGCCCCAGAAACGGGGTCTACCGACACCCTTGGCAGCGATGTCAACGGCGATAAAGCCTCAGAAGTCTCTACTGAAACTATCTTCTAGCGTTGGGCATGAAAATCAACGTCAAAAAAATACCCCACAGCCTAAGCTACGAGGTATTTTGTTATGCGCTAAAATTTGCAGAAGCCTAGGCTGAGCCCAGAAAACTCGACAAATTAGACCTTACGGTTACCAAAACGCTTCTTGAAGCGATCAACTCGGCCACCGGTGTCTAAAGTCTTTTGCTTGCCAGTGTAGAAAGGGTGGCAATTTGAGCAAACGTCGATAAGGATATCTTTCGCCAAAGTAGATTGGGTTTCGATAACGTTACCGCAGCTGCAGGTGGCCTTAATTGGGCCATACTTCGGGTGTATATCAGCTTTCATGGTGGATCCTCAATAGTTAATGTCGCCACAACCTGCCGTGACTGGCTGTACCACATTTGCTTTCGCCGTAGAGCAGAGCAGTTGATCTACGGAGGGGCGAGCATTCTAACAGAGAATTAAAAAGACGCAAGCCTTTGGACTGCTAGGGCGATAAGCCAAAACCTAAGCCGTTACTGTTGTTGCTTTTGCTGTTTGAAGCGCTGGTGATTTTTCACGACTTCTTTCATGATGTCAGTGAAGAGCTGCTCAACCAGGTCGGGGTTTAAACTCAGGCCGCTGCTTTGGGCCCGCAGCTTCTCAATTTTCTGGGCTTCGCGCTGAGGATCAAAGGATTCTAGCGACTGCATCGCCTTAATCTCGCCCACCCGAAAGGTCAAAGCGAAGCGCTCAGCCAATAGACTCAATAGATCGCTATCGATCTTATCAATCTTTTCTCGGGCATTGAGCAATTCTTCTGGGAGTGTCTTTTCGGCCATCGCAGCTGCCTATTTGTTAAATAATTCATTGAGCGACAAAACGCTAGGCGGAAGTATAATCGAAGCGCTAACCCAGCGCAGCATTTCCGAGTTCTGCGTCTATATCACATGGAAACCTATCCACTTAGAAGCCAGCGCTGCAATTCTGTTATGCTACCAGCGCGATGCAAACATCCAGCCTATTTAAACTACGAACCCCGCAATGCCCGAACTGAACCCACAATCCGAACTGCCGCCGATTTATCGCATTGCCGTTCCGTCTCCGCTGCGCCGGCTGTTTGACTATTTAGCCCCGCCCAACATCACGGAGCCTATAGCGCTGGGCAGCCGGGTTCTAATCCCATTTGGGCGGCGGCAATTGGTAGGCGTGGTTGCAGCAACCGCCTCTCACTCAGAATTTCCCCTAGCTAAGTTAAAGCAAATACTGCTGCTGTTAGATGAGCAGCCACTGCTGCCGAAAGCGCTACTGGATGCACTGGTTTGGGCCGCCGATTATTATCAGCATCCGTTAGGGGAAGTTTTTGCCAGCGCCCTGCCGGCTAAACTGCGCTCACTGCAAACAGACAAAAAGCCAGCTCTGTTGTGGGAGCTGGCGGATTCGGTGACTTTGGATGAAGGCCAGAATTCACTTGGCCAAGCTACACGTAAAAAACAGCTGCTCAAATTCATCGCCGAGAATCAGCCAGTGCCGTCTCGCTTGGTACAAGATGCTGGTTTTGCCACCAGTTTGTTAAATCAACTAGCAGCCAAGACCCTCATTAGCTCTCAGATCGCTCAGACAATTCCGCCACAAGAATTTGCGGCCACTAACACGCTGGCAGCCGAGCCGCTGCCATTGAATGATCAGCAAGCTGCTGTAGTCGCCACTATTGAGAAAAAGCTCAATCAATACGGCTGCTTTTTAATCCACGGAGTTACAGGATCTGGTAAGACAGAAATCTACATGCAGCTCATGGATCAATGCCTACGCCAAGGCAAGCAGTGTTTAATTCTGATCCCTGAAATAGGCTTGACCCCTCAAACAATTGCCAGATTCACGGCAAGATTTTCGGTGCCTATTGCGGTGTTAAATTCTGGACTCAATGATTCAGAACGCCTTGACGGCTGGGACAAAGCACGACTCGGCGCAGCCGCCATTGTTATTGGTACACGCTCAGCGGTGTTCACGCCATTAAAAAACCCTGGGCTGATCGTTATTGATGAAGAGCATGATAGCTCTTTTAAGCAGCAAGACAGCTTTCGCTATTCGGCTCGAGATTTCGCTTTGGTGCGCGCCAGGGCAGAAAACATTCCGGTAATTCTGGGCTCAGCAACACCGAGCTTAGAAAGTCTCTCAAATTGCAAAACCCAAAAATTCGAACTACTCAATTTAACCAAGCGCGCGGGCAATGCCAAGCCTGCCAGCATCACTTTAGTTGACACAGCCGAGAGCGTATTGAACCACGGCTTTGCTGACACCACCTTGGATGCCATAAAGATGCATCTAGCCAACGGTGCGCAGGTGTTGGTGTTTTTGAATCGACGGGGATTTGCGCCTGTCATCAGCTGCCAATCTTGTGGCTGGATTGCCGAATGTAATAACTGCAGCTCCTATTTCACCCTCCACAGCAATCCCCGCGGATTACTATGCCATCATTGCAACTCCGCCCGCCCAGTGCCAAGAGTGTGTGAAAACTGCCAAGCAAGGGATCTAGCCAGTGTTGGGTTTGGCACTCAGCAAATCGAGGCATTCCTTGAAACCCAGCTCAGAGATTTTCCAGTTATCCGAGTAGACCGAGACTCAACTAGACGCAAAAATAGCTTAGACGCCAAACTACAGCTGGTTGAACAGGGCGAACCCTGCGTACTCATTGGCACCCAAATGTTAGCCAAGGGCCATCACTTCCCGAATGTATCACTTGTTGCTGTGCTCGATGCCGATGGAGGTTTGTTCAGCGCCGATTTCCGTGGCATCGAACAAATGGGCCAAACCATTATTCAGGTAGCGGGTCGGTCTGGGCGCGCCGAAAGACGGGGCGAGGTGATTATCCAGTCGCGCCATGTTTCCCATGAGTCGCTGCAGCTGCTTACGACCAAGACTTACGCTGAGTTCGCCGAGGCGTTGTTAGAGCAACGCAAAGAAGCAATGCTGCCACCCTTCGCCCATTTAGGCTTGATACGAATCGATGCGCCGGCGGTAAATCAAGCCGCTAGCTTTGCCAGCAGGGTCAAAAATCACGCCCAAGAGTTGGTGGCAACTCATGGCTATCTCACCGAACTTATTGGCCCGCTTCCGGCGCCGATGGAGAAACGCGCAGGACGGTTTCGTCTGCACTTTTTAGTCAAGTCACCCCATCGCGCCCATTTACAGGCACTGCTTACTCAGCTATGCCAAATTTTGGAAGACGCCAGCAAGCCTTCATCGGTAAAATGGAGTATAGATGTTGATCCCCAAGACCTTATTTAGCGACAAACAGGTTCGATATGGGTGCTTTATGCCGATTAAACCTATAGCTTCTTGATCAGTTACCGATAATTGTGTTGGCAGCTTTTTAAGTCACATTTTTTATTTAAAACAACATCTTATGCTGCAAACCAACCATGAGCCATGATTTCGCAAAAATTAGACCCGAACCCTTACTCGAACCTTCAGTGGTCCAGGCGCCTCCTGCTTGGTCATTAATGCTTACTGGCATGATGGTTGGCATAGCCTTCGGGGTTTTT
This sequence comes from Pseudohongiellaceae bacterium, assembly GCA_047617585.1. Lineage (GTDB taxonomy): Bacteria > Pseudomonadota > Gammaproteobacteria > Pseudomonadales > Pseudohongiellaceae > UBA9145. Next base: position 20,647 of record JBLGBD010000038.1, read on the forward strand.
GGCTGCGTGTTGTTTTATCTTTCCGGTCGAGTGCCACCGCTCAATGCCCCTCAAGCAGCCGCGAACGCGCCAACCCCTGCAATTCAGGCAGCCCAAAATCCAAATGCTCAGCCAGCCGAGCCGGAACTGTCTTTTGATTTTTACAAAGCGCTGGAAGACTACGAGGTAACCGTAGATTCGGTGCCGGTCCAGCTGACCGAGCAACAAATGCCCGACGCTATATTGAGTGAGCCTTTTTTGCTGCAGTCTGGCGCTTTCGAGCTAAGGGAGTCAGCGCAGCGGGAGTTGGCAAAACAACAGCTCTTAGGGCTGCAAATAACCATCAAACAGCAAGAGCTGGTGGGCAGAACGCTGTTCTTGCTGCAATCGGGACCCTACACCACCTTCAAGTTACTCGGCGAGGCAGAACAGCTGCTGCGCCAAAATGGCATTCCCCACATTCGGCTCAGGCAACAATAACCCTTACAGTCAGCCCTACCTCCTCTTGATTTATCGCGCTCCAACCCAATATAAACCGGCCAAGGCTGTTTAACTGCCCTCAGTTGACTGGCTGTATTCACAAGACCCTGAAGGAGAATTGCGGTGGAGCAATACAGAGGTACAACTATTGTTTCGGTGCGTCGCGGCAACAAAGTAGTTATCGGCGGCGATGGCCAAGTGTCCCAAGGCAGTACGGTCATGAAAGGCAATGCCCGCAAAGTCAGACGGCTCTATAAGGATCAGGTGATTGCTGGTTTTGCTGGCGGCACTGCCGACGCCTTTACCCTGTTTGAACGCTTCGAAGAACAGCTGGAGAAACATCACGGCAAGTTAGTTCGCGCCGCTGTTGAATTGGCCAAACTATGGCGCACCGAACGCTCTTTACGCCGGCTAGAGGCATTGCTAGTCGTTGCTGACAAAGAAGCGTCGCTTATCATCACCGGCAATGGGGATGTCATTGAACCCGAAGATTCAATCATGGCCATTGGCTCCGGTGGCTCCTATGCCCTTTCTGCCGCAAGGGCCTTGATGCAAAACACCGACCTCGATGCCAAACTGGTGGTTGAAAAAAGCCTAACCATTGCCGCTGAAATTTGCGTCTACACCAATCTGAACCACACTATTGAAGAGCTAGAACTTTAAATCAGCCTTGGGCTGCTAGACGCAACCACCACTAATTTGACTGCTACGGTTTTATAGGTATCCCATGTCCCAAATGACACCCCGAGAAATTACATCTGAGCTTGATAAGCATATCGTCGGCCAAGCAGCTGCAAAGCGAGCCGTCGCCATTGCACTGCGCAATCGTTGGCGCCGACTCCAGCTCGATGACGACTTAAGGGCAGAAATTACCCCTAAAAATATTTTAATGATTGGCCCCACCGGGGTTGGTAAAACAGAGATCGCAAGGCGCCTCGCCAAACTGGCGCAAGCACCGTTTATAAAGGTAGAGGCTACCAAGTTTACCGAAGTTGGCTATGTGGGCCGCGACGTGGAATCGATCATCCGTGACTTAATCGATGTTGCGGTAAAAATGCTGAGGGAAAAACAGCTCAGCATAGTGCAGCACCAAGCAGAGGATAGAGCCGAAGAGCGGGTGCTAGATGTGTTAGTTCCTCCAGCCCGCGGCAATGAGTCAGACTCGGCGGACACGGGCGAATCCACAGCACGACAAGTATTCCGCAAAAAACTCAGGCAAGGCGAACTCGACGACAAAGAAATTGAAATCAAGGTGGCCGAGTCAGCTCAAAATGTCGAGATCATGGCACCTCCGGGCATGGAAGACATGACCAGCCAAATTAAGAATATGTTTTCCAACATGAATAGCGGGCGCCAGAAAACCCGCAAGCTCACCATCAAAGCCGCACTGCGCCTGCTTAAAGATGAAGAGGCGGCTAAGCTTGTTAACGAAGAAGAAATAAAGACCGCCGCCTTGGAGGCCACTGAACAAACTGGCATCGTGTTCATCGATGAGATCGACAAAGTGACCAGTAAGAATGATCAAGGCAGTGCGGGTATTTCCCGAGAAGGGGTACAACGAGATCTGCTACCACTAATTGAAGGCTCAACTGTCACAACCAAATATGGCAGCGTGAAAACGGACCACATTCTGTTTATTGCCTCGGGCGCATTTCATTTGTCGAAACCATCCGATCTGATTCCTGAGCTTCAGGGGCGTCTACCAATTCGAGTAGAGCTAGAGGCACTTAGCGCCAAAGACTTCGAGCGCATCTTGGAAGAGCCTGATGCCTCCTTGACCCGTCAGTATCAGGCCCTGCTTGGTGCAGAAGGACTCAATATTAGTTTTAGCAAAGATGGCATTGCGAAAATCGCTGAAATTGCCTACCAAGTGAATGAAAGAACCGAAAACATCGGTGCCCGACGTCTGCACACCGTGATGGAGCGATTGTTAGAAGAAGTCTCATTTGGCGCCTCTGATTTAGCCATTACAGACAGTAATAACTTGGTCATCGACAAAGCCTACGTAGAAAAGCAGCTAGGTGATCTAGCGAAAGACGAAGACCTAAGCCGATATATTCTTTAGCAATCCGAGCATACGATGGAAACACCAACAGGCATTAAGCTGCATAAAAAATCCGGCATTCTCGATATCGAGTATGCCGACAGACGGTTTGAGTTTTCTGCCGAGTTTTTGCGGGTGCATTCACCTTCAGCCGAGGTCAAAGGCCATGGCCCTGGTCAAGAAACTCTTCAATATGGCAAAAAAGGTGTCAGCATTGTTAAACTGGACATGGTCGGTAGCTACGCCATCAAGCCTACATTCAGCGATGGCCACAACAGCGGGATATTCAGCTGGAAGTACTTAGCTGAGCTTGGCAGCAATCAAGAAGACCTGTGGAATGCGTACTTGGCAAAACTTAAAACCGCGGGCAAGTTCAGACAAGTATTGCCTGAACACACTCAGGTCATTACACTTGTCAATCCTTACAAAGCCTAGGCCATAAGTGACTCTCACCGCAACCGGGGCGACTCACAACAAACCATGACTGATTCAAAAGATTCCCAAGCAACCACCCATTTCGGCTACCAACAGGTACCCGTGGCTGAGAAAGAACACAAGGTCGGCAATGTGTTCAGGTCAGTGGCAAGCAAGTACGACGTCATGAATGACATCATGTCTTTGGGCAGCCACCGCCTTGTTAAACGCTACACTATCGAATTGAGCGCCGTGCGTCCGGGGCACAAAGTATTAGATTTAGCGGGTGGCACCGGCGATTTCAGCATCAAGTTCTCGAAAATTGTAGGCGAGTCTGGCCAAGTGGTTCTGGCAGACATTAACGATGCAATGCTTAAGGTTGGCAGAGATAGAATCATTGACCAAGGCTTAAGCGCCAATATCGAAATCGCGCAGGTTAATGCGGAGTATCTGCCCTTTGCTGACAACACCTTCGACTGCATTTGCATCGCCTACGGTCTAAGAAACGTCACCGACAAAGATGCCGCCCTTGCCAGTATGCAGCGTGTGCTCAAGCCCGGCGGGCGGGTATTAGTATTGGAATTTTCTAAACCTACCAACCCCCTGATTGAAAAAAGCTACGATGCTTTTTCGAAGCTTTGGCCAATAGCCGGCAAGGCAATTACCGGTGATGCCGAAAGCTACCGCTATCTGGTGGAATCGATTCGCATGCACCCCGATCAAGAGTCACTCAAAGCGATGATGCAAACCGCAGGTCTGGTGGACTGCAAATATCACAATGTAATGAGCGGAATTTGCGCCATCCACGTGGGCTTTAAACCAGCGTAACTGTATGTTCAAACCCCTACTCACAAGCGCAGTCACCTGGCCTTTCGAACGGCTCATAAATAGCGTCATCCGCAGCGATCAGCATGCCGTGAGCAACCTGCGTCAATTCCAAGGCAAGCAAATAGAAATAGAAACGGTTTCTCCCCAATTTAATCTCTGCATTGTATTTATAGACAGCGAGGTTCGGTTGAGCCCGTTTTCAAGCCAGGAGCTTGTCTCTCTCAGTGATGCCAAGGTTGGTGGCGATGCTAGTACCCTATTGGGCTTACTCACTGCAAAGACTGAAGACCGCCCGTTGGCTAATCCGCGCCTGACCATAAGCGGTGACGCCCAATTGGTGCAATCGGCATTCAAGCTGCTGCATTCTTTGGATATGCGCTGGGACGACTGGCTGTCCTCATTTGTGGGAAGTGTTGCAACCCACAGCCTAAAAACCTCGGCTGATGACATTAAACGCTGGTCTGAAGACTCAGCCAAAGCATTCAAGCATGACGTGGATCAGTACCTAAAACAGGAAACAAACATCCTCCCCTGCGCCACCCACATCGAGGAATTTCAAGAGCGCCTTGAGGCTTTACGCCTGCGGATAGACCGAGTAACTGCTAGGGCTCAAAGGCTTCAAACGCTTACAGCCGCGGCCTAATCCTTTGAGTGCCAAGCGCTGCCCTTCTTGTGAGCTGGGTAGAGGGGTGCTATCTTTGCAACCCCCTAATATTAAGAACAAAGTTGTCTACCTGTGGCCCTAGTTGCGCGCCTATTTGTCATCCTCAGCACCATTGCAAAGTACCGTTTGCAGGAGTTTGCACGCCACACTCCGGCTGGCATTTGGCTGACTTTGATTCTGCTGCCGTTCTCAATTAGGTGGCTGATTGGTTCACACCACCAAGCGACGCTCGAGGTGAGACTGCGCCTAGCCCTCGAAGAACTCGGCCCAATCTACATTAAACTTGGGCAACTAATCTCCACCCGACGGGATTTCTTAGATCCAGCCCTGGCTGATGAGTTGGCCAATCTGCAAGACAACGTTCCCCCATTCACGACGCCACATATACATCAAATCCTCGAACAGGAACTTGGCGCCGAAGCGGTCGGC
>JBLGBD010000039.1:0-24714 GCA_047617585.1 Pseudohongiellaceae bacterium
ATTCTCCCAATTTGAATCTACGGTTGAAACAAGCGCGCTCTAGACCTAGCAGGGTTGGCTGGAGAAACCCAGCAGATGTTAAGAACTCTTTGTTTTGTCGGCCCGCAAGGTTTAGACTCAGGCTTGTCAAAAGTTAGTTAGCTAGTTAGTTACCCATGGCAGAAATTATTATTTATACGCGGCAATTCTGTGGCTACTGCACAGCCGCCGTTGCCTTGCTCACCAGCAAAGGCTATCAGTTTATCGAAATGGCGACCGATGGCGACCAACAAATGCGCACTGAGATAGCCCAGCGCTCGGGCCAAACCACTGTGCCGCAAATTTTTGTCGATGACTTTTCTCTCGGAGGATACACCGAACTAGCCCGCGCCATAGCTGACGGCGAATTTGACAAACGGCTCAACAGTCAAGCAAGCTAACTTGCTAACCAACCAGCGACCCATTCTTTTTCAACTTATTGATACCCGCGGGCCTTGCTATGCTTTTGTATACCAGTTGCGAACTCTCCTTTGAGATTTTGGAGCCTACTCCATTTGTGTTGATGCTCAGACCCCGCAGCGGTGCCAGCCAGTGGATTAGCCGTGAGCAATACGAAATACTGCCACAGGTGCCAGCGTTCGAATTCACGGATCAATACGGTAATTTGTGCCAGCGTCTTATAGCGCCGGTCGGTGACTTTTCTGTGCACACTGCAACTGAAGTATCGGTACCGGAAACAGTTGAGACTGCGCCTGGCGCTGTGTTTATCGAAGTGCAGTATCTGCCCGACAATGTCCTGAGTTACTTATTGCCAAGCCGATATTGTGAGTCTGACCGCTTCTGGCAAATGGCTATCGAGATTACCGAAGGCAAGCTGTTGGGATATGACCAAGTTCAGGCGATCGAACACTGGCTGGTCAGCAATATCCGTTATGAGCCTGGCACCAGCGACATACCAATTTCTGCAGCTGAAGTGAACACGCGCCAAAGTGGTGTGTGCAGAGATTTATCCCATTTGGGCATTGCCCTGTGCCGAGCCCTAACTATTCCAGCACGGCTCGTAGTTGGCTACCGCTACCAGCTAGAACCGATGGATATGCACGCGTGGTTTGAAGCGTTTGTGGGCGGCCAGTGGTATACCTTCGACGCCGTGCAACACCAATCTAAAGGCGGCTATGTTGCGGTTGGTTACGGCCGCGATGCCGCCGACGTTGCGGTCTACAATCAGTTCGGCCCTTCTGTCTATCCGCTGGAGCAATTGGTCGACGTTAAACGATTGCCCGAACCGCATGCGATTGAAGACTAGGCAATTGAGGCTTGGTGAGACGGAACCTGAGTCCGATAGAAGATAAGGCACCTTCAAGAAAAAAAATTTTCCATTGCTGCAATAATGCTAACCCCCACAAAATCTTCTAGCCCCCTTGCTGCTTGTTCCAAAAGCCCTCCATCGTCAATTCAAACTGCCAAAATCGAACGCCATCGTACAGCAGAGTATCTGAGAAGGATGAGGTTAATACCACGCGGTCAACATCTGAATCGAATAACTCGGCCGCCAACCCGATTTTGGCAGTGAAGTGGCTGCTAAAACCATTCTTTAAACCTTCTGACACGCCTTACTCAACTGAATAGTCATCGCTGTCATGGACAACCGCCGCTACCTCTTTGCCAGGTAGAAACAATTCATCAATGCGCTAGTCAGACTCTAGCAACAAGCGCCAACTCTCACGTGAATCCAGCTCAAAAAGTGGCCGCCCAATATCAAATACAGCGCTCGAGCCATCGTCACTAGAAACATACTCAGTCCGATTGCGTATACCGGTGCCCAACAAATTATTGTCTACTGCGCCGCGAGGGCTATTCAGGTAATGGGATTCTGCGCCTAGGCTATCCTTTGAGCTGCCGCGCTGAGCCAGTATGTGATCACCTTGGGTTTATCCTGAACTGTTGGGGCTGGCGAGGGCGCGCTAGCCCCCATTAGGCGCTTTTTTGCAACACTCGCAGGCTGAAGTCGGCGGTTAATCGGCCCATGTCTTGAATTATTTTTGGCCGCTCGCTTGGTTTAGCCGCCCAGTAAAAAGGTGTCATCATCAACAGGTTCTCCCTACTGATTGGATCATCCAGTGCTAATTCAAATGTCAGTGAGTCTTGTTGTAGCTGAACAAACCCCTCTGTCTCTGCCGCTTGCGGCTGGTGCAGCGTCGCTGTGTCGTAAAGACTTTGTTTTAACTCAGTCAAGTGAGATGGCCCAGGTGTCACCTGTAGCCACAACCCATTAGGCTCTAACACTCTGAATACCTCTGCACTGCTTGCCGGCGCGAATACTTGCTGCAGTGCGTTCAGGCTTGCATCTGCCAAGGGCAAATTGAAACTGCTAGCGACAGCAAACCCCTGAGTCGAATACTTCTTCGAAGCTTTAGCAATAGCAGTTTTAGAGATGTCATTGCCGGTGCCTGCAACGTCGATCTCTTGATGGGCGAGAGAATCGACAACTCTGTCCAAATAATAGCCCTCGCCGCAGCCCGCATCATGCAACCGCAGTTTGTCTGGCTTGACGCTATTTGACTCTACACTTTTAGCCAGCAGCGCAGCAATATGTAAAGCTAGCGGCAAATAGTAATCTTGCTGCAAAAACGCGCGCCGAGCATTGATCATCAAGCGATTGTCGCCGGGGTCAGTGCTGTGCTTTTGATTGGCGAGCAGCAAGTTAACATAGCCTTCTTTGGCAACATCAAAACTATGCCGATTACTGCAGTGCCACTGCTTTGATTCCAGTTCTAGGGGATTAGCGCAGGTAGGACAAGACCACATAAGGCTTCTAGGAAAAATGATTCAACAAATTAGTTTACGGCATAACCTTGATTTGGCAATGTTTGCAACCGGAAACAGCGGCTTGCTAGGAACTTTAAACGTGTATCTTGCGTATAAATCAACTCTTGCTGAGCAAAAGCAGCCCATGCCTTGGTCCTGTCAATACTGTAGACTTGTGTTTCACATTCAGCCCTATCCTTACTATTAGACTTAATGAACCTACCGACAATGCCAAACCCGATTCGGGTTAGACTTTTTTGGCCGCTTTTAGCCCTGCTCTTCGCGGCATCTCCAAGTTACGCTCAGTCAATCCGAGTGTCGGGTGCTGATGGCGCTCTCGAGCGTAATATTCGTGCTCACGTCGGCCTGCCGTCATTTAACTGTGACACCAGCACGCAAAGACTTAGTCGTCAACTACCCGACGTTCGATCCAAGCTACTGCGGGCTAGCAGCGCTTTAGGGTATTACCAGCTCACTCATGAGGTTAGCTTTTCCAAAGATGATACCTGCTGGATTCTAGACATTTCAGTTGTGCCCGGCGAGGCTGTCTTCATTGGCTCGATCAACATTGATATTCTCTCGCGCAGTGACTTATTCGGCCAAGCAACGGGAACGAGTCAGCTGGCCCCAGGTGACCAGCTTAATCATGGACGCTATGAACAGATAAAGACCAACCTTAGCTCAAGAGCTATAGAGCTTGGCTTTTTTTCAGCCCGCTTTATTAGCTCTGAGATTCTGCTTGATCTGGAAAAAAATCTCGCTGCTATAAACATCAGCTTCGACCCAGGTACCCACTATCGGTTTGGTGAAATTAGCATCACCCCCATTGACGAACTATCAGACGAGTTCATTCGCAGGCTTGTAGAGCTGGGCGACGAAGACTTTTATTCCTCCAGTGCACTTATCGAGCTGCGCAATCAACTGAGCGACAGCCAATACTTTAATGACATTACTGTAACGCCGGACATTGAATCCCTGGGTGAGGATGAGGTGCCGATACAAGTCGCACTGCAAATGCTGCCCCAAAGAGTTTACACAGCGGGCGTGGGCATAACTACAGATATAGGTCCACGGGTGCGTGGCGACTATTCCAATCGGTACCTCAACAAGAAGGGCCATAAAGTCACCGCCGCAGCTGGCATATCGCCTTTGGAACAGCAATTGGATCTCAGTTACGTCATACCAATGCGCAGGCCGGCTATTGATAAATTGCGGATCTCTGCCGGCATTTTGCGAGAAAACAACGACACCTTTGATAGCACGACTAGCCGACTAGGAATTCGCTACGAAACCATCAATCGGTGGAACTGGCGTCAGAGTTGGTTTAGCAACTTACAAAATGACCGCTACCGTATTAACGATGAAGACGAATCTTCTAACCTTTTAATCATCGGTAACAATCTCACTCGAACCGTTGCCGACGATGCACTTTACCCCGAAAGGGGTTGGCGGCTTTTTGGCCAAATCCAAGGCGCTAGTGAAAGCCTTCTATCCACTGAAACTTTCGGCCAGTTAAATCTTTCAGCAAAAGCAGTGCAGGCCTTTGGCCCAGGCAGGTTCATCGCAAGAGCTACTCTTGGTGCCACATGGACTAATAATTTGGCGGGGCTGCCTGTGTCGGTACAATATTTTGCCGGTGGCGACCAAAGTATTCGCGGCTATCAGTACCAATCGCTCGGCCCGCTTAACCAAGACGGCGAAGTCACCGGCGGCAAACACCTTTTAACAGCTGGCATTGAATATGATTTTAATATTTTGCCAAATTGGAAATTGGCGCTGTTTGCAGATTCAGGAAACGCGTTTTCTGATTTTTCTGAGGTTCAGTTCAAAACCGGTGCCGGCATGGGGGTTCGTTGGCTATCACCCATTGGCCCAGTACGGGTTGATATTGCCTCAGCCCTAGATGACGACAACAAACTCCGGCTCCACATCACGATGGGGCCTGAATTTTAATGTCTGAATATCGACTTTTAACCATTCGAATAGCGCTCACTTTAGTGAAGGCGCTACTCGCTCTTATGCTATTGGCGGTTGTTTTGGTGGGCACGGGGCTAACTACTCAAATTTTTACAAGGCCTATTGCTGCTAGACTCGTTGTCGAACTAAACGCCCGCACCGGCTTAGAGCTGAGTTACAAAGACATTGAGGGCGTTCCAATAAGCGACCTTCGTATCACAGGTTTGACTGCGCGGCTTGGCACTACGCGAGTGATGATTGAGGATGTTCAGTTAGTCTGGAATCCATTTGAACTCTTCTCTGGCCTTGTTGATATCACTACCTTAAACCTCAGCGACGCATCATTAGTCATTGATAATTCCACCACAACCACCAATGAAGAGCTTAGCCTCACCACAATCCAGCCGCTTGGAATTGAAATTAGACTGGCAGAATTTATTGTAGATAAATTTACTCTTCAAACCGCCGATCGAGTTGTGACACTGGATGCCTTGCAGGCCTCACTTGAAGTAGATGATCAGGCGATCTCTGTATCAAGAATTTTTATGCGCCTTAATGACAATGAACTCACTGGTTCAATCGGCTTAGAAATTGGCAATAAACCCCTGTTGAATGCCGACTTAGCATGGTACAGCCCTTTTGTTCTTTCAGTCATTCCGCAGAGCGTGTTGCAGCTTGTGCCTCAACTGCCTAGCGAAATTCCATCGGGTCAGTTGCAGCTGAGCGGCTGGACCGACCAACTCCGAATTACCCACACACTCAATACCCCGGTGGCGGCTATTTCTAGCGGAATACTAAATTCGCCTCTGCGTTTAGATGAATTGGAATTTACTTTCGAACATACCATTGACGCACTTGAGCTGGCGCTGATCGATGGCAGCCTAACAACACTCAACGGCCTGCTGGTTACCAGCAGCGGTGATTTGGATCGTCAGCTATTTCAAACCTCAGCCAGCATTGACGATGCTAGGCTAAGTGCTGTTAATTTTTCTGCCACGACAGCGCTGGGGCAGTCTGCCTTGCAAATTAATCCAATTCAGCTGCAAACAGCTACCGGCATCGTTAACGCTAGTTTCAATATCGATTTTGCCAATGCTATCCAAATAAGCGGCAGCTATGCTTTGGAAGACACTGACCCACTTAGTTTGCTCAATACAACCACGCCCTTTGAATTAGCAAACCTTTCCAGCAATGGAGACTTTAACGCCTCGCTCGTTGCCCAAGAATGGAATGGAAGGCTACGAGTCACTGAACTTGCTGGCGAGCTTAGTGGCTACCCTCTCCAGGGCAATGCCTCCTTGAGTCTACTCAATAGTGCCCTAGTTATTGAACAGCTTCTGCTTGCGACTAACGATAATAGTTTGAGCATAGCAGGCAATCTAACCGATACAGCAGGCGTTAGCTGGAGCTTAGAAGCACCGGCTCTGAATCAAATATTGCCAGACGCCTCTGGGTCTATGAGCGGTTCTGGGTCTTTTTCTACTGCAGCCGGAAATGTCAACATCGCCGGCTCATTGATCGCTAACGCCATTGAGTATCAGTCTTATTACGGCGACTCGGTTAAGGTAGAGTTTGATTTCAACAATGACTCGGTTTCAGCCAATGTTGAGCTGCAGGCAATTGGCAATGAGCAAAGCAATGAGCTCGTAACATCTGCGAACTTAGACCTGAAAGGCAACCCAGCACAGCATACTCTGAGCGGAATAGTAAACTCGCCTTTCCTAAGCTTAAACTCTGCTTTACAGGGCAGCTTGAGCCGAAGCGGACCGAACTGGCAATGGAGCGGATCGGTTGCCACTACCGAACTTAATTCTAGCTATGGCATGTGGCAGCTACAGTCAGCTCTTCAACTGTCGCTGAATGATCGCTTTGAAATTACTGTAGATGGCGGCTGTTTTGCGCAAGCCCAAACCCGCTTTTGCGCCAGAGTTGCCGGCGGCCTGCAAGATTCACTTGAAGCTGAATTATCCCTTGAGGGCTTCCAGCTTTCTCGCTTCAATCACGGCGACTTGGCTGTCACCGCAAATCCATTCATTACCCCACCGCTGCCGCTCCTCCCCCCTGGCTTTTTAATCCAAGGCGAAGTAACCGGTAGATTGCTGACAACATTTGGCGCGTCGTCGCCTGCCATCGAGCTAAACATTGAATCGAGTGGCACCCAACTTAGCATCGACTCTGGGCAATTTCCTGATGCACAAGAGCTCGCCGAGCAAGACTATGAAAGACAGAGTTATCAGGTCGAGCGGTTTTCTATCTCGGCTACAGGCAGCCTAGACAAACTGGGTCTAAGCTCTCTCATAGAAATTAATGAAATTAGCCTAAATGATGAGCCCCTAGCAGCGCCGGGGCGCATCGACTCACAGTTACTTATCAGTGATCTTCGTGACCTTGAAGGGGAAGTCAATATAAACCTGCCGTCCCTAGATTGGATTGAAGCCATTGCACCTGGAGCAAGCAATGTTGAAGGTAGCCTGGTCAGCAACATCAGCATCGGCGGCGACATTGAACAACCTCTTCTTGGCGGTAGGATTCAGTTTACCAATTTGGCACTCAATGTTGATGCCCTTGGCATCAGGCTGTTTAATGCAAACCTTAGTGTTGAGCAGTCTCAAAGCAACCGCTATTCCTTAGTGGGTAGTTTAAATTCTGGCGAAGGCGCAGCTGCAGTAACTGGAGAGCTTGAAAACTTGTTTCTCCCAAGCTGGTCGGCGGATGCAAAGCTCACTGGCAATAATTTTCTGTTTATAAATCGACCAGAACTGACCATGGCGGCTTCGCCGGAGATTACCCTTGCTGCGTCGGGACAACTTATTGATATTCGAGGTAGTCTAGGCGTACCAATTCTTAAGCTTGACGTTGAGGGTTTGCCTGACACCGCGATCGATGTATCTAGAGATGTGGTGATTACCAACTATTCAACTACAGCTAGCAGTCAAGATGTCTACGTGGATGAACGATCGCTGTTCGCTATTCCCATTATGGCCGATATAAATGTTGCCCTAGAGAACGACGTAAGCTTTTCGGGTTTTGGGATAACCGCCAAGCTCGGCGGGGAAATCAACTACCGCCAGTCTGCCACTGGCGCTAGCTCAACCTACGGTGAACTAACGATTCTCTCGGGTAGTTACCAAGCCTACCAGCAAGAGTTGACAATCAAACAAGGTCAACTATTGTTCTTTGGTGCGCTTGATAATCCAGCATTGGATATCAGGGCAATAAGAGAAGTGAACTCAGTCACCGTAGGCGTGCTCATGAATGGCACGCTAAAAAGTATCAACAGCCAACTTTTTTCCACTCCGGCGCTGCCCGAGAACGACATAATTTCATTGATAGCGACCGGCCGGAAATTTTCATCTATTGGCGAAGGCGATGGCGTCAACGTGCTTAATACCATTGCAAATTTGGGCTTAAATCGCAGCCAAGGTTTAACCGACAGTATGCGGGACAAACTGGGGCTCGATGCACTGCAGATCACTAATACAGGTGATATTAATAACAGCGTTCTGACTGTCGGCAAATTTGTAACACCGGATATCTTTATCCGCTATGGTGTTGGTTTGTTCGACAACCAGTCTAAGATATCTGTTGACTACACTCTCAGCGAGCACCTAAAGCTGCAGGCTGAATCTGGGGAATTTCAAAGTATAGATATTACCTACACAGTCGAAAAGTAGGCTGGGGGCTATCCAAACCTGGGCTGCTGACTCATTAAGCGCGGCCCTGCTCCAGCAATTTTATATCAGAGGAGCGCAGATGCAGATCCCTTTGCGGAAAGGGAATCTCAATATTGTTCGCTTTAAACTTCTCCCAAATGCCAAACATCACATCGCTTTGGGGTTCCCAGCGCCCTTCTGTGACATCTGACACCCAAAAATGCAGTATGAAATTGATTGAACTATCGCCGAATTCCCGTAAAAAACATTTAGGCGCAGGATCATCAATACATCTGGGGTGGGCCAATGCAGCCTCTACTATTAGACTTTGAGCTAGGTGTAAATCAGAACCGTAAGACACGCCTACATTGACCTCTACCCGCCCTTTATTACTTGAATAGGTCCAGTTGATTACCCGGCTAGTTATGAGGTCTTCGTTGGGCACTAAAATCTCTTTGCCGTCTAAGGTTTCTATCAGTGTAAAGCGCGCCCGAGCCTTACGAATGAAACCGAAGGTACCGTCAGATAGTTCAACCAAATCCTCTTCTTCAATAGAGCGCTCGAACAAAAGAATAAGGCCGCTAATAAAGTTACTAGCAATTTTTTGTAAACCAAAACCAAGCCCAATACCCAAAGCCCCGCTGAATACAGTCAGGGTTGTTAAATCAACGCCCATGAAATCTACTGCAAACAAAATGGCAATAATGTAAATAACGATTTGGGACACTTTAATAATAATGGTGCGATTCGCCGCTCGCATACCACTCATCTGGCCAATTCTCAGCTCAGCCTCGTCGGAAACAATAGCGGTAATCCAAAACACCAACGCCAAGACCACGGCAGCGCGCGCCACACTATAAAGGCTAATACTGTAGCTACCGATATCTAACGTGAGCTGATCTTGAGAAAGGAAGGCGCGTATATCGACGAAATACCCCAAATTCCCCAATATCGCGATGGCGATAAGGGTAACCAGAATAAACCATTTAGCCTGCAGGCTTTTCGGTTTTAATAGTTTCAACAAAACGCTTTTCATCTTTCTTGACTCATCCTTTGTGCTCGCTGCGCAGCTCTAATTGATGGGAAATGATAGCGCAAGACGCCTTAGATAGCAGGTTTTTCACATCCACCAATGACATTCGGCGCAATCTCACAGCTTAACCTCTCGCTGGGGCTTATGATCCTTTGGAGCTGCGGCGAATTTGTGGCAAGCTTGGGTTCTAATCACCATTTTTATCACCTGTGTATTTTGCTAACGAGGTTTGCTATGCGAATTTTACCTTTCTTACTTGGTCTGTTTTCGGTGTTGGCCAGCGCCGACGAAGGCATGTGGCAACCGCACCAGCTGCCCCAGCTCAGTGACCGGCTGAAACAACTGGGCCTGGAAATTGACCCGCAAAACCTAAGCTCACTGGATGAATTTCCAATGAATGCCATTGTCAGCCTCGGCGGCTGCAGCGCGTCCTTTGTCTCTCCCAAAGGACTAGTGGTATCGAACCATCATTGTGTCTATGGCTCCGTGCAGTACAACAGCTCTGCGGATAATAATTTGCTCCAAGACGGCTTTCTCGCCAAGCAACTAAGCGATGAGCTGCCAGCTGCACCAGGCACACGGGTGTATGTCACCGAGGAAGTGCGGGAAGTTACCAGCGATGTATTGACTGGCGTGGATGACACCATGACCGGCGCGGCTCGCTATTTAGGTATCGAGAACAACCGCAAAAACCTGATTGCCAAATGTGAAGCTACTGGCATTCATCGCTGCAGCGTTTCGTCTTTCCACGGCGGGCTGGAATACTTCCTGATTAAGAGTTTAGAGATTAGAGACGTTCGGCTTGTCTATGCGCCGGCCACAAGTATCGGCAAATACGGCGGCGATGCAGACAACTGGCAGTGGCCCCGTCACACCGGCGACTTTGGCTTCTATCGAGCCTACGTTGACAATAACGGAATCCCTGCTGACTATAGTGAAAGCAATGTGCCCTATCAGGCTCCTAGCTTTCTTGAAGTCAGTGCTAAAGGCGTCGAGGCAGGCGACTTTGTCATGGGAGTTGGTTACCCAGGCAGCACCAATCGCTACCGGACGGCGGCAGAGGTAGAGCACGAATTCACTTGGTTCTATCCCGAAGCACGGCAAATGCGTGAAGACATAATTGACATCATTTACGCGAATTCAGAAGTGGGCAGTCAGGCACGTCTCGCCTACGAAGATACCCTAGCGGGGTTAGCCAACTATGCAAAAAACTATCAGTCGATGGTTGAGAGTTTTCAGCGCAGCGACTTTCTACAGCGTAGGCAGCTGGAAGAAGCAGCATTAGCCCAGTGGATTAGCAGCGATAGTCGTCGCAATGAACTTTACGGCACTGCCATTGACCAACTTAACAGCATTATTGAGTCCGATCAGGCTGGCGCAGCCCGCGACTTAGTCCAAGGCTATCTGGCCTACGCCAGACTGCCGAGCACCGCAGCGAGGCTGTATCGATTTGCTATCGAACAGGAAAAACCCGATGCCGAAAGAGAGCCCGGCTATCAAGCGAGAGATTTAAGCAGGTTTCAACAATCCATGCGAGTGCTCAGCCGCCGCTATGATGAGCAGGTGGACAAGGCAACCCTCAGCTATATGCTGTCGCGTTATGCGCAGCTGCCTGAGCAATACCGCTGGGCCTCAATCGATAGCTTCTTCAACATTGACCAGTCCTTCGACCAGCGCGGGGTTGAACAGTCTATTGAACAAACCTATGCCACAACTACCTTGGACGATGAGACTGTGCGTTTAGCGTGGATGGACAAAACTGTTGATGAGTTTAAAAACAGCGATGACCCGCTGATTCAATTTGCTGTCGCCTCATTCGAAGAGCGCATGGCATTTGAGAGTCAAAGCAAAGAAACCATCGGCCAAATACAGCAGTGGCGCCCGCGTTATATGGAAGCCGTGGTCGCCTATATCCGCAGCCTTGATCTGCCTGTCTATGCTGATGCTAATAGTTCACTGCGTGTCACTTTTGGCCAGGTAATAGGTAACCAGCCAAAAGATGGCTTAACAAATCTGCCCTTCACTCGGCTCGAAGGTATTGTTGAAAAAGACACTGGAGTAGAGCCTTTCAATGCGCCTCAAAAACAACTTGAGCTAATTAAAGCCAAACAGTACGGCCGGTATGTGTTACCTGAATTGGGGTCGGTGCCGGTAAACTTTTTGAGCACCCTTGATATCACAGGCGGGAATTCTGGCACTGCTACCATGAATAGCAAAGCTCAGCTGGTGGGTCTGTTGTTTGACGGCGTCTACGAAAGCATTATTGGTGATTGGGATTTTGACGACAACAAAAACCGCGCTATATCAGTAGACTCGCGCTATATGCTTTGGGTAATGGAGTATATGGATGGGGCTACTAACTTGTTAGATGAAATGACGATCGTCACTGAATAGCCCCTTAGCTACTGTTATCGCTAACTCATTGAGCGCGATAACAGCGGCAGGTTTAACTAGTAAACCCGACAAGCGACGCCTTTAAGGTACTGACTTTCAGGAAACTCTAAGGCGATTGGGTGATCTTCACCTTGATGCAGATAGCGCACCACGTCACCTTGCCTTCCTGCATCAAGCAGCGCATCAGACGTGATCTTTTGAAAAAGATTCATATCGATCGCCCCTGAGCAAGAATAAGTGAGCAACAAGCCACCTGGATTAAGCACCCGGCATGCCTGCAGGGAAAGATCTTTGTAGGCTCGCGCGGCTTTCATAACCTGATTTTTGTTTTCCGCAAATTTGGGAGGGTCAAGCACGATGACGTCAAAGTGCTTTTCTTGGGCTTGAAAATCTCGCAGCACATGAAATACATTGCCAGTAATACTCGTGTGCCGGGTTTCATCAACTGCATTGAGAGTCAGGTTGCTCCCAAGCAAGGCCATTGCTGGGGCTGAAGAATCAATACTAGTGACATGGCTCGCTCCGCTTTGCAAAGCGGCTATGGTAAACCCGCCGGTGTAGCTAAAACAGTTCAGAACATTTTTGTCAGCGCAGTGGTCACGCAAATAATGTCGGTTATGCACTTGGTCGAGGAAAAAGCCTGTTTTCTGCCCTTCGACCACATCTACGTTAAACAACATGCCATTTTCATTGATTTGAATCGTAGTTGGAGGCGGCTCGCCCCATAACACACCCGTGGTTTGATCCAAGCCTTCCTTAGTTCGAGAGTTGGCATCGGAGCGCTCATAAATACCTTTGCATCCAGTTAACGCAGCTAAGAGGGCTACAATGTCTTGCTTCCAAGACTCTAGACCGGCAAACAAAAACTGGCAGACAAGAAAGTCGGCGTACTTATCAACCACAAGACCAGGAATATGATCTGACTCGCCATAGACCAAGCGGCAGGCATTTCTTAGAGGATTAGACAACAGCGCCGCTCGTTTTGCTAAAGCCCGCTCTAACCTGGCCGCAAAAAAATCTTTATCTATCACTTCATCTTCAAAACTCAAAATACGCACACGAATTTGCGACACAGGCGAATAGCCCCCCACGCCGATAAATTTATTTTTGCTATCCACCACTTGCACCACATCACCAGAACCTATTCCCGCATCTTCGGTTTGAATGCCGCCGGAAAATATCCACGGGTGACGCCGCAACAAAGAAGACTCACGATTCTTTTTCAGTTTAATAACAGGCAGGCTAAGACTAGTCATAATCAGGTTCAATGCTTTTAATGGGTTAGTAAAACAGGATTAATTCATCCCACAGCAGCGGCAGGATAAGAGCAATGGCAGCGTAAGTCCAAGAGTAATTGCATTCAATAATTAAAGGGGTCAGAGTAACTTGATCAGGACCAAGTTACTCTGACCCCTTTGATCAATTGCTGTCGAGGCGCTCGCTGACGCTTAGCACCAAGGTGAGGGCGGCTTGTTGCGCGTCTCGATTGAGCTTGAGTACTAGCTTTCCAGCACCGCCGCTAGGAAGGTGGCGAAATACTTTCATGTTGCGTCCTAGAATGACGAGCTCGCTGCTCCAAAATTTTTGATTTAGCTTTATGAATCGAATGTCTGCCAATGCAATTGCTGCTTCTTTAAGGTTCGATCGGAACAGCCCAAGCACAGAGTCATAGGTCTGGAACTCAATCTTCAAGTGATCGTCTTCTAAATATACCAAGCCTTCAGATTCCATAAACCCACTTGGGCCGTCTATTTTAAAACTCACATTGGCATCTTCATTCACGTAGGCAGTTGCACTATTGCGGGCTAGCTCGCTAGTTCGCTCAACGGCTCTTTGCAAAAACTCAGGGGCGAAGCGCAGGCCAGCGTAGTGGCCTAAAAGAAACAGCCCCATCGCCACCACAATGTACCCGGACCAAAACTCTTGCAACCCTGCCAGCAGATTAATCAGCAAAGCCACCGCAGAGACAGACAAAAATATTATGCAGTGGGCTCTGAATTTCATCCACAGCTGCTTGTCTTGGCTCCGACTGTCTTGCTGCTGCTCAAGCAGCAGAATAGAGCGATCAATGGCCTGCGGGCTAACTCCTAGGTCTGTACCGATTGAAACCAATTCCTCATAGTCAACTGTATCTTCAGTTTCACCAGCCTCATTCAACAAGCCCAAGCGGATAATGTCAGCGACTTCATCACTGCTGTATCTGCGACTCATTTTCCTAGAAGTCGTTTTCAGCTCGACTATTTTCTCCGCCTCGTTACTATTTGAATTTTTAGTTGGCGCCATGCTCTCCCTCCTAACTGGTTAGCTTAAACCTAGTAAACACCGGGCATTCTACAGAGATTTTGCAAAATTCGGGCCATGATACCCACAACCCTGCTTAGAGCCCCTGTTTCTTTAGCATACAGCTTGGCGCCTAGAGCTAGTTAAGCGAAGATATAGAAGAAAATTAGCCACTTTGGCTAACAGGTGGTTTTTTTTGATCAGCCTTAGAGAGGACAACAATGCGCGGCGCTAGGATAAACCTAAGGTGGGTAAAAGCCCTTCGGTGTCGCTCAAAGCAGGCAGCGAAACTTGAAACTTAGCTCCCTGCCCAAGCTTGCTGGTCACGTCCAAAAGCCCTCCCAGCTCTTGAATTATCCCGAAACTAATAGACAGCCCTAAGCCCGTTCCCTCTCCCACAGACTTAGTCGTAAAAAATGGTGTGAACAGCTGCTTCAGATTTTCCTCTGAAATGCCGCAACCGTTATCTTCAACTTCAACCACAACCTGATTATTGGACTGGAATGAACGTAAGGCAATTTTCCCCTTTCCGGCTTCGATCGCCTGTGTTGCATTCACTAACAGGTTTAAAAAGACCTGCCCCAGTTTAGTCTCGCTAGCGATAACCTTACCTACCGGCTGTAAATCTAGGCTTATCACACAACCGTTACGCAGCTGACTATTGGCTAAAGTATGAGCGGTTTTAAGGCAGTTATTAATATCGACCGCTGCAGTCTCGGTATTGCCGGCGTGGGCGAAGATCCGCAGGCCCCTAACTATTTCACTAATCCTTCCCAGACCGGCAAGCGACTCAGCTATCAGACTCAATGTGTCGGCAGACAAATACTCCACATCCATTTCACTAAGATAAGCGCAGACACTCTTGCGAATCTCGGCAAAGTCATCACTGCTTGGATCAGTATTGAGCAGCACCTTTAGGCGCTCCAGCGCTTGGGTAAAGATAGGCAGATATTCACCTAAGGTATTAATATTGCTTTGCACATACCCAACAGGATTGTTGATTTCATGGGCAATTCCAGCGGCGAGAATCCCGATAGATGCCATCTTTTCCGAATGTACAAGCTGCCTCTGATTTGTGTGAAGGTCCAAGTGGGTCTCTTCTAACTCAGAGTACGAGGCAAAAAGTTTCCGTGATTTCTCTTCCAATAGATGTTCGGCGAGCTTGCGACGTTTGCGCTCTCTGTGTAGTGCTTTTTTTACTGCGCCTATCTCATCCATTGTCAATGGAACTCCATTCGAAGTTCACAGTGATCAGCCCCCTTGTGCATGCAGACGCGGTGCTCAAGACTATAGCCTTCGCCAAAATAGACTGCCGCTCCGTCGATTAAGCCCTCCGACAAGGCACACAGCTTTCTGGGCGATTGATAAATCATAGTTAGTTTTTTTGAATCCTCAGGCTCGTTGCCGTAGTCAAATTTCGGCAGCCCCGCGTCAGGGTATAACTTGCGCACCTCGACATGGATAACTCTATCGACCGTAAGCAGGAAGTCTCTTAAAGAATGCTTACCTTCAAAAAAAACAGGATGACTTTTGACAAAGCTAGGCAGCATGTATTTGCCAAACTCTCTAACCAATTCATTGGCTGGTATGCCGCTGACTGTTTCCGCCGCGGCAACTAATTTGAATAACTCCTCGTCTGAATAGGTTTCGGTAGTGACATAAATGCCATCAAGGTTTGCGAGTTCTAAAATACTCTCCCAAGCCTGAAAACCAAATTTTTCTTCCACCATTTCATTGAGTATATCGAAGACAACGCCTTTCATGAGCTCTCCTACACCGGGTCTTTGCGTTTGATGTAAATCGTGAGTTTCTTTTCGATTTGATTCTCAAGATTGACAATAGTATTAATCACACCTTTCGTTAGTACCCTGCCTTTATTTAACAACAGTGCACCGCGCTGGGTGGTTAAGTCTCTTGCAAGCTCCATACCCGGTTGCAACATGCGAGCTTCTATTAAAGCCTCAAGCGTATGGGAATTTACCTTCTCGTGGAGCGGCAACACTTTCTTAAAGGCAACGATCACCTTGGGGTCATAGGCCTTTTCTGAAAGCGACAGCACTTCTTTATAGGCCGCGGCACTACTTATAGGCTCGGCTCTCCATCTGCCATTTATTGCATCGTAATAGTCTCTGACCACAGCAACTATTTTTGCCGCGATCGGAATACCCTCAGTGGCGATTCGCTCGGGGAAACCGCTGCCCTCATATGTCTCGTGCTGAGACCTGAGAATTTTCGCAACCGCCGAAAGTTCCGGAACGTTCAAGAGCAAACTCTCTGCAAACAAAGGATGATGCTTATACTGTTCCGACTCCTCCTTCGTCATTTCTTCCAGAGATTTTGCAGTAAGCCCACGAGGCAGCGCGCACCAACCTAGACGGTGCAGTCGCGTTGCGCGGCGCAAATTGGTTAAAGCTTCCTCATCTAACTTAAGCTCCTTGCCTATTGCTAGGGCCAGCTCGATCTTGCTTCGGGTAGACTCGCTCTCGTGATGTGGCAGGGCTGCCAAATTGGCAAGTAAATCCACCATAGTTTCATAACTATTTTCAAGCTGCTGCACTGTCTCGCTGAGCATTGCATTCGCAGCTTCCAACTCGTGGGTTCGGATATCCACCGTTTCTTCTAAGGCCGTATTGAGTTTGACCAGCATTTCGTTCTGCTGAGCATTTTCCTCAACCAGCCTCACATTCTCAACCTCAAGTCGCGCGATGCGAATGGCTCTATTCACAACTTCTCTAAGGTTTTCCCCCTCCCAAGGCTTGGTCAAATAATTGGAAATACCGCCGCCATTAATAGCATCAATAGCTGATTCCATATCGGCATAGCCCGTAAGTAGTATGCGCTGGGAGTGGGGCTGCAGTTTTTTTGCCTCGATCAAAAACTCAGCGCCAGTCATGCCGGGCATTCGCATGTCGGTCAAAATAACGTCGATAGTTTTGTTGTCCATCATTCTCAATGCCTCAGCGCCACTGCTGGCAGTGAGCACATCCACATCCAATGTACGCAGCGTCCTGGTAATAGCGTTTAGAACATTTTTTTCATCGTCGACGGCAAGAACCATAGGCTTGTTCGCGTTACTCATTGCACTGACCTCCAACTACTTTCTCCAACTCATCAAAAAGCATAGGTTTGTAGAATGCGTAGCCCTGTATCATATCGAATCCAAGCGCCGTGCAAAACTCGATTTGAAAGGGCGTTTCAACTCCTTCTGCAACGGTTTCCAAATGCAGGTCGGCTGCCATATTTGACAAATGGGTCACCAAAGTACGGCTTTTGGCATCAGTCTCAACATGTAAGATAAGACTTCGATCGAATTTCAATACGTCAATGGGAAGCTTGTTTAGTTGGGCAAGTGACGAGTGCCCGGTGCCAAAATCATCCAAAGCAATCCGAGCGCCTAAGTCTTTTAACTGAGCCAGTATCTTTAGAGCTCGCACTGGATCGGTCATCACTGCCGATTCCGTTACCTCGAACTCTAAGCGACCAATTGCTTGGGGGTGATTGCTGGCAAACTGCCTGAGGAAGGACAACCATGTATCCGTCATCTCTGAATAGATTAGCTGTATCGGTGAGACGTTAAAACTCATTCTCACTTTCTCAATATCCTTATCCAATAGCAGTTTCAGCATTCGAGTCGTTTATTTAATAACCCAAAAGCCTAAAGGGTTAATAAACCCAGTACGCTCAGCAATATCTATAATCTTGAATGGAGCAATCAAACCAAATTTGGGATGTTGCCACCTGATTAGGGCTTCAGCTCCCACTATTAGGTGGGATTGTGCATTTACCTGTGGTTGCAACATCAGAAAAAATTCATTCTTGACCAGCGACTCTTGCATGTCTTGCTCTAGCTCCTCCCGCATCCGTAGGTCGATACCACTTTTTTCGGTATACCCTGCCACAGGACTCTTGGCTTTATAGTCCACGGAATTCAAAGCCATCATTGCTCTAGCTATTACGTCCATGCCTTCTCTGTCTGCAGCGCTGGATTCGGCATAGCCGAGCCCTACTGAAATAGCTATAAGGCGGCCATCAATATCAACCGGCAGCGCTAAGTAGTCAGCCAGCTCAATCAGGGTTTCCTCGGCCAAACCATGTTTTGTAGTGAAGCCAATCAGC
This sequence comes from Pseudohongiellaceae bacterium, assembly GCA_047617585.1. Classification (GTDB taxonomy): domain Bacteria; phylum Pseudomonadota; class Gammaproteobacteria; order Pseudomonadales; family Pseudohongiellaceae; genus UBA9145. The sequence continues at coordinate 18,220 of JBLGBD010000039.1, forward strand.
CCGCCATCGAAACTTGCCATAGGTAATTCCAGCTCGCAGCGTTGGCGACAACGCTTCTCAATTTCATCTGCCAGCAATCTCTGTTGCGGCTGACTCAATAATCCCCAGGCAGTCGAAGCGTTTCTAAGCTCACCCACCACCACAACTACTCGTGATCTATTCAAGCGCTGGGTAATCTTATCGCTAAAGCTTTTCTTCGTAAGCCAACCGGTAGTTGGATCGAGCTTTGCCGCAAGCGCTAAATTCGCTGCTTCACGCACCACATTGCGCAAGTTGCTATCCGACCACGGCTTGCAGATGAACTTAAAAATATTGCCTTCGTTAATCGCATCCATCATCACGTTGATGTCTGCCTCGCCACTAAGCATCAAACGAACCGTTTGCGGATGTCGCTTACTGACCTCGGCGAGAAATTTTACGCCAGTCATTTCAGGCATTCGATGATCGCTTACAACCACATCGATAAGATTCGACTCTAAGGTAAGTAGCGCCTCAGTGGCGCCAGATGCGGTAAACACGTTGTACTTTTCTTTGTGCAGTACGCGGCGAATTGACCTGACGATATTTGGCTCATCGTCGACTATGAGTAAATTACAGTGCACGGCAATTCCTTTGCCAAATGATTAGGGCTACAGCACAAAGTTTAGTAGAGAATTAACGAATCACCAGATGACCGCTCCAGTGAGATGGCAGTTAGTGAAAAATGAGTAAAATTATCTCGACCCTAGGAAGAAAGGCTAGGCAAGTCCTGGCAATAGGTTTTTAAGCCCGCCGATTACAAACTCAACTGCCATCGCGGCGAGAATGAGCCCCATCACACGAGTAGTAACGTTCATGCCGGTTTGGCTCATTCGATCTCCAATTTGCGGGGCAAAATGCAGAATTGCCCAGCAGACAAGGGATACCAGTTGGCAAACGACAAATAGTCCGAATTTATCTGTATAGGTATCGGCCTGATTACTAAATAGAATCACTGTGCTGATAGCACCGGGGCCTGCAAGCAGCGGCATAGCGATAGGAACCACAGCAACGGTCTTACTATCAACTGCTTCTTCATCTTCTTCAGGAGTATGGCGGGTACGGCCTCTACGTGCTTCTAACATACCAAATGCAATAATCATCAGCAAGATGCCACCAGCAACCCGAAATGCGTCAATGCTAATGCCAAAGAAGTTAAGGATGGATTGGCCTAACAGCATCGCCACAGTAAAAATTATGGCCACAGCAAATGCCGACGAACGGGCCACTGAATCACGCTCAAATCGTATATTGGCGGTAAAGCTCAAATATAGCGGGACAACGCTTATCGGACTAATAATTGCAATTAGGCCAATAAACATCTGAATGAATTCATTCCAATTTGGTGTTTCCATAAGTCTTGATGTTTACTATTGGCTGCGAAGAGGGCCACATTATATACAGGACTGGGTCACTAAGCAGTAGTCTATTGTTGCGTTTTGTCCTTTACATATTTTAATAAATTGTGTTTTAACTCTGCTGTATGTAGTGGTCAAGTATTTTTGGCCACCAGTTTATGTGTAAGCCAGTAATTTCTTTCAGACTCGTTTGGTGGTAATCCATTGTTAGGGCGATGGGGCCTAATACGGCTGTAATAACCAGTGATCTAATCAGTCACTGCAAACTTTGCTTCGATGATTGATCGGTAGCCTATCAATGGCTAGCTATTTGCAACCTAGTCGTAGAAATCCACGGGGGCGTTATTTGGCTTGAATCAGAAGAATGTGTGGGTTCAACTTTCTATTTCAATTTGCCAATTTCGACTAACAATGATGTCGAAAAAATGACAGCTTGCTGAGAAAGATTCAAGCCCATTAGGTTCTGCAAAACCTTTAAAGTCAGAGCAGCTTTCGTACCTACCACCCTGCTAGCTGGTCTACCGTTCTGCCTTTTAGTTGAGTCTTTCGGAAAACGACGCCCGGTAATTCAATTTTTGATCACGGCGCCCCTTATGTAGCAGCATCAAATGCACGGTAGACACTAGTTCAATTGTTCCTGCCGATTTCTCAATTAGGTAAACGGTAGCATGCGCATCTAGTTGATGGGCAATCAGTGATCTGGAGATTTCCACGCTGTCTGTCATCAAAATAGACTTCATTGCAGGATAGCTTCTACACAAGTAGGAGACAATTTCCACACCGCCCAGCCTGGGCATGAAAAAGTTTGAGATTATGAGGTCGGGCCGATGTAGTTCATATAAAGCGATTGCTTCAACACCGTGACTAGCAGTAATTACGTGGTAATCGCTATCCCGCAAGCATTCAATTAATGCACTAACGGAGTCTGACTTGTCGTCGCAAACGATGATAGTATGAGAACGTTTACTGATCATTTTAGAATCCTTTGAACTAATTACATAAGACTCCTTTCCATATTTTTAGCTGAAAATAGTCCGTTTTTCAGAGGTAAAACCGATTAAAATATTTTTTCCTTATCTCTTAAAGTAGTACATATATTAAAAAAATCAACCTAACTTGTGGAAAATGCGTGGTTTTTACTAAAAACGATCCTGAATAGAGCCAATTGATCTTAATCTACCCTACTCTAGCTAATCATCCGACAATTCGAAGCCTATAATTAGAGTTACTTAAGTTTTAATGCCCGCCAACTAAGGTGGAGCATCCATTCAACTCTTTCCATAGTGACGAATACAGTTGTGGAATGAAGCAACAAGTTAACGCTTGAGCTCGGCAAGTAGATGAATAAAAGAAAGGATTCGCGATCCCATGATTAGATTGTTAATGATAAAAGATGACATTGACGATGCCTATCAACAGAAGCGATTTCTACTCTCCTCAGAAGTAGAGAAATTCCAGATAAATACCTGCACTACTATCAAAGAGGCTTTGACGGCACTGCGCTCAAATGAATTTGATATAGTATTGACAGATCTAAACCTACCAGATTCATCTGGACTCAATACACTAAGCGAGATACTGGCTTATGCTGGAGAAACGCCGGTGATTGCCCTGACCGGATTTGATGACGATGCAGTTGGCATAGCGGCTGAGAAAGCTGGCGCTGCTGACTATATACCTAAGTCACAGCTTAATGAGCAATTTTTTCTGCGAACAGAAAAGTTTTGTATCGAGCGTCACTTATTGCTTCACAAGATTCAGAGTCAAGCCAACATAGATGAGTTAACGCAACTGCCAAATCGATATGCCTTGATGACGCGGCTTAAAGTACTGATAGATCAAAGTCAGAGAAACGAGGCAACACTGGCATTAGTCTACATAGGCCTTGATGGCTTCAAACTGATCAATGATGAAAACGGCCACCAAGCCGGTGACGAAGTACTACAAGAGATAGCCAGTCGGATTAGACTCAATTTACGCAAGGCAGATTTTGCTGCGCGCATTGGTGGAGACGAATTTATACTAATTATCACCAACTACAAATCGAGCTCGAATTTGTACCGACTCATAGAGCGGAAAATGGACATTTTGAACAAACCGATTTATTTCAATTCAACAGATCTCGTTAAACAAGTAACTGTTGGTGCAAGTTACGGGGTCTCTGAGTTCAAAGTTGGTATGAGCATAGATCATCTGATCGATGAAGCAGACAGCAAGATGTATATAAACAAACGCAACCACAGCATCTCGACGCAGACTAATTTAGCCGCGGCTAGCCATTCACACTAATTGCAGACTGCCCCGAGCAATTCACTTACTTCAAAACAATCAAGACTGCGCCGCTGTTCGCAAATTCAGGATCGAAATCGATAACATCGCCGCGAAATTTTAGATCGCGCAGCGCGAGCAATACTTCGTCACGAATCAGCCCCGATCCAACAACTAACCGAATACGCTTAGCCACTCCTTTTCGAGCAACTTCAATTTCTTGTTGCATTTTTTCGAGAGCTTCGCTGACACGTTCGCCATTGTGGGCAATATCAACAGTAATTGTCGACCCATCGTGCTGCAGGTTCAGCGCGTTGTCACATTTTGGACAGTGGCTCATATCAGCACTAACGTCCATGCCGCAATCGAGGCAAGTTACCTGCATTGGTTTCACTCTGGGGTAAATTGGTAAAGACAAAGGCTAGCCATTAAATAAGGCATTGTCCAGAATTGAGGACCACCTCGCCAAAAGCCAGTGTAACGGCAAGTAAACGACACCAGTTAAACTAGTCAAACCAACAGGCCTAAGGTAAAGCCAAGACAGTGAAGACAACTTGAACATTAAGCACATAGGTCGAATTTGTTCAGCGAAATTAAACTCGGAGTTTGGTATTCTATTAAGGTCTGGGAAACTTTATGGAGCAACCAAACAAACTCTGCCTTTTATTGAGGCCACCGACAGATTAACAGTTTACCTTAGCCTCAAGGCCTAAGAGATAGGAATGATACAATGCCTCAAACTCAATGCAGCGAATGTGAGCAAAAAATCGACAGCAATGCCAAAACTTGCCCACACTGCAACGCCATATTGCCGACTAAAATTTCGGCTTCCACCTGGTTGATATTAGCCATTATCGCTCTAGTTATCGGTGGCCCGTTCTTCTTTGTAGATTCTGACTCAGGCAGGACCTTAGAAGAAAAAGCCACCTTGCTAGAGCAAGTAGAAGCGGAAAACCGAAGAGTCGGCCTCGAACCAAAAATAGGGTCACAAATAGGGCCAGAGTAAAATAAAGTAGTTTTGACCTTGCGGCAGCGGCAATAAAGTTAATTCGCCGCTTTGCGCAGCCAAAAACCTCGCAACCCCCAGACTCAGAAAATAGGAATACCCGGTAAACCCGCTCGTTGCGGCGGCAGCCTCGCCAAAAACGTTAAAATTCGTAGCAACTGACAATTTAAGCATTAATTCGTTGTACGTACGTAGGCCCTTAGAAGCTAAAGTATCGTGCATGGCCGAACATCCGACCCACCTACCCTCCCCCTGTTTCTCACGAACGCATCTGCTTAAGGCGAGGCCGGGAAAGCCTAGTACCTGGTTGTCGAGTGGAGCAGCCACTTCTTGGGCCTCCCTCCCTCTGGGTAATATAGACACAGTGATCTGCAAGCCTCCCGATGTGCTCTCCCAAACCTCACGGACGGCTTATTGTTTCAGCAGCGTACACTACCCGAATGAATACTTGACTAAAACACTAGGTTTTTCGATAATGGTTGCTCACCTGTTCAAAGCTTATGACAAAGCTGTTGTTCTTAAGCATTTTTACTAATGTATTCATAAGCATAGTGAGGATAAGGTAAAAATCATGCGTTTGACTACCAAAGGGCGTTACGCCGTTACTGCGATGCTAGATCTCGCGCTTCATGCCAGTTCTGGGCCAGTTAGCTTGGCTGATATTTCGAAACGTCAGCATGTTTCCTTGTCCTACTTGGAGCAGCTATTTGCTAAACTGCGTCAAAATGATCTGGTGCGCAGTGTACGGGGCCCCGGTGGCGGCTATCAACTTAAGCATGAGGTGGGCGCTGTTAGCGTCGCTGACATTATCGACGCCGTTAACGAATCTGTCGACGCAACAAATTGCGCCGGCAAGGCCGATTGCCAGCAAGGTGAAATATGCTTAACGCATTACTTGTGGACAGACCTTAGCGCTCAGATACATACGTTTTTAAGCGGGATTAGCTTGGCGAACTTAGTTGAGAAACAAGAAGTACAAACGGTTGCCGAGAGACAGAATAACGGAGGGACTATCCAGGATGAGCCCCTTGATCGTATTTCAGCTTCTTTTCTAAACTAGTAAGCGAATGTTATTCGCTGCGCGCCGCTCCCCTGTCGAGAAAATCAAATTTGCTCGTAGTAAAATTGCTTATGCAATTCAAACTTTGACAGCACACTAATTAATTATTGGAATTTAGGTAAAGATTATGTCCCAAGCCCAAATTGACCAGCTTATATCTAAAGAATACTCGGCTGGATTTGTTTCGAATATTGAATCTGACACAATTCTGCCAGGACTAGATGAAAACGTTATCGCGTTTATTTCTGCCAAGAAAAATGAACCCCAATGGATGTTAGATTGGCGGCTGCAAGCATTTCGAGCATGGCAGGAAATGAAAGAACCAGACTGGGCACATGTCCATTATCCGGATATCGATTTTCAATCAATATCGTATTTCTCTGCACCCAAAAGCATGAAGGACAAACCACAAAGTCTAGATGATGTAGACCCTGAGTTGTTAGAAACTTATAAGAAACTCGGTATACCTTTGCACGAGCACGCGATGTTGGCGGGTGTTGCAGTGGATGCGGTATTTGATTCGGTGTCAGTCGCCACAACCTTTCGCAAAAAACTGTTTGAAGCTGGCGTAATTTTTTGCCCAATTTCAGAAGCGATACACGACTACCCAGACTTAGTAAAAAAATACATCGGCAGTGTTGTGCCACAGAAGGACAATTACTATGCCGCCCTAAATAGTGCGGTTTTTAGCGATGGATCGTTCGTTTACATTCCAAAAGGCGTGCGCTGCCCGATGGAATTGTCCACTTATTTTCGAATCAATGAATCAAATACTGGGCAATTTG
>JBLGBD010000040.1:0-23125 GCA_047617585.1 Pseudohongiellaceae bacterium
AAAACTGGGTTGGCTCTATTTGGGTATGGGGCAATACCTCTTGTTCGATAAAAAGCTGAAAGGCGGGGTCAGTTATCACTTTAGGATTCCAGTTTTCACGCGTGTTGTACCTAGCCTATAATAGTTTTGCCATGTCGAATGAAAATTGAATCAAAGTTGATACAAAGCTCTACCTCAAGGTTTGGCGCAGGAAAACTCGGCAGTTACCTTCTAGAATGTGGACATGGGCAGGCAGGTCATAATCGATATCGACTTGGTTGTTGGATGGCCTTTCCTGCAAGATTAGGCTCCCGTTAGCGAGATGATTTTATGCACATCACTGTTGTCGACATTCTGGATGATCAGCGGAATATCGGTTGCAGCGTATGTGGCGTTAACATTCAGATCGAGCGTGGTTTGTGAGTCTAACGGAATTTGCGTGCCTGGCAGCATGGCTTTGTTGGTAAACAATGCGGGTTCTGCATTTTCCCCTTCGACTGCTCGAGAGCAAGCGGCATTGTTTTTGGGGCATGGATTCAGGTGCAACTCTGCGCTTACATGCTAATATCAAAGTGCGCATCAGTCACGCATTCTGCAATTTTTAGGATAGATCATGTCAATACCAGATTTAAAAGAGATACTCCCACCGTTTATTAGCAAAGAATCTTTTAGCGGAATACTGTTAATGGCGGCAGCGGCATTGGCCATGCTGTTAGCGAATTCACCCTTGGATGCGCTGTACTACAGTTTGCTGGATACTCCAGTGGAGGTGCGAATCGGAGAGCTGGAGATCGCTAAGCCGTTGCTGTTATGGATTAACGATGGCCTGATGGCGGTGTTCTTTTTCCTGATAGGTCTGGAATTAAAACGGGAACTGGTTGAAGGCGAATTGTCAGACCCACGTAATATTATTTTGCCAGGAGTTGGCGCGCTGGGTGGGATGCTGGTTCCAGCATTAATCTACGTCTACTTTAATTATGACGACCCACGAGCCTTGCAGGGATGGGCGATTCCTGCTGCTACCGATATTGCATTTGCGTTGGGTGTCTTAAGCCTGCTGGGGTCGCGCGTACCTACTTCTATCAAGGTGTTTTTAACCTCGCTGGCGATATTCGATGACGTCGGCGCGATTATAATTATCGCGGTATTCTATACGGCGAATATTTCTGTCACGGCACTGCTAATTGCAGGCGCATGTTTGCCCGTTGCCTATTTGCTTAATCGCTATGATGTGATCGAGAAAAGTCCCTATATGCTAATAGGCATTATTATGTGGGTCGCTACACTTAAGTCTGGCGTACATGCGACCCTCGCGGGTGTAATCCTGGCCATGTTTGTGCCACTTACATCTGCCAAGAAACCAGACTTTTCACCTCTAAAGGATTTGGAGCACGACCTGCATTCTATCGTTGCGTTTTTCGTGTTACCGGTATTTGCCTTTGCCAACGCAGGAATAAGTTTCGGCAACATGGGGGCTGAGCAATCTTTACACGGAGTGACATTAGGTATTGCCTTTGGCCTGTTTTTTGGCAAGCAAATTGGGGTTTTTGGGCTGTGTGCGCTGGCGATCAAAACTGGAATCACGAAGCTTCCAAAAGGCATGAACTATACTAGTCTATATGCAACAGCAGCACTGTGTGGAATAGGATTCACTATGAGCCTGTTTATCGGTTCACTGGCGTTTTCAGAACCCCTAAGCAATCGTGTATTTGATGAACGAATAGGTATTGTAGCAGGGTCGCTTTTATCGGGAGTCATTGGGTTTTTGTTGCTGCGCTATTCGCTCAACAAGAAGCCAAAGCCGAACAGTTAATTAATCAGCTGCGGCATTCCTGCAGTGCCAAAGTTGATACCTTGCCAGTCCCCGATAGGGGTCCTGTGTAGAGAAGCGTTTTTCCATGGTCTGCACGTCGGTTAAGCTAATTTTATTCAGCCGCTGCTGGGTATTGCTTTGCGCCATAAAATCATAAAAACAGCGAATCCCTCGGCGGCTGACTATTTCTAGGTCTAACTGGGCAAGCCAGTTCGAAACCTCTTCTGGTTTCAGTGGGTTCTTAGGGGTAAGGCCTCCCGCTTCGCCTGTGACTTGAAGCGCTTCCATGTGTCGAAAGTCGCCCCGCAGTAAATTTCTAAACAACAGCCCGTGCAGGTTATAAAACAGCAAAGACAACTCACCGTTAGGCTTAAGCCAGGGTTTGATTTCGCTTAAACCTTGCTGAGGTTGTTCTAACCACTCTAGCACTGCATGAAAAATAATAAGATCAAATTGGCCATCAAGCTGCTGGGAAAGTTGCTGCAGAGGACTGTGAATGAAATGAATTCGATCAAGGCATGCCGGGTTTGTTGCCGCGATTCTCGCTTTGGCTGATTCAAGCATTACGGCAGAGGTGTCGCAGGCGACCACTGTGTGGCCATTGCTGCTTAGTAGCTCGGTCATTTGTCCTAGCCCACAGCCGACGTCTAATACACGCAGAACAGTAGATGATGCAATAGCCGCGCAGTCTTCCAGTAGGCCCTCGCGAACCAGCTGCAAGCGTATTTGTCCCTTGGGTTTGCCATAGAGGCGGCGAGTAAAGCGCTCGGCAAGTTCGTCAAAGTTTTGGTCAGTCATTGCTGCATTCTTCAGAAAAGGATCTGAAAGGGTTTGGAGTAAGTTATAAGCAGCCGATGGCCACTATTCGATGCTTGACCTAAGTATTAGTATTCGGTGTATTTCTTAGCGCTGCCGCGAACCAACTCGGCGGGATATTTTTCTCCATTGAGGACTAATTTTTCTTTGGTCTCTTGCAGTAAGTCAATATCCAATTTATCCGCCAAGCGTACCAGATAAACCAACACATCGCTCATTTCTTGAGCCACCTGTTTACGCTTCGCTGCAGGCAGTTCAGCGGATTGCGCTTGGCTTAACCATTGAAAATGTTCGAGTAATTCAGCGGCTTCCACGCTTAGGGCCATGGCTAAATTTTTTGGCGAATGGAACTGATCCCAGTCTCTATCGGCCGCGAATTGACGAACTAGGTCTCTAATTTCTATAAGGTCTGACATAACAATTAAGTGATAACCATTTATTAACGTTAGTTGTTGTAGTAAATGTGATAGCTTGTTCGGAGTCAATGATTAAAACTAGCTTATCCTTATAAGCTTGAGCCTCAAGATTGCAGTTTTCGATCAGTCGAAATAGGCGGCTTCAGGTATCTCGCAGATCAATTTAGTTGCAGGTATTGATTGCTGGCGGCTGATCTGGGCAATAGCAAGCTACCAGCATAAAAAACAAAAAAAAAGCAAAAACAAAAAACAGTATAAACAGCAAACTAAGTGATTTTTAGGGCTTGGCTTTTCTACAGGGCAAATTTTTCATCGCTGCTTGGGGCGCCTGATCTCTTAGATTTGAAACGGTAATTATGAACACAGATAAGCTCGCGCTGGCAGAACGGTATTTTATGGAGCGTTACCCTGGCGGGTTTTCCCATCCGGACATGCTGGCTATCGCTAAGAAACACAATATCCAGAAAGCTACAGACTTTGCACATTTGTGTTTTGCTAAGAAAAAATTTCCTGATACTCAAGAACTGCTTGATAACTGGGTCAAGTTAGTAAGCCGTTCATCAATGGTGTCGATATTCGAAAAACCAAAATTTAAAGCGTTTGTTGCAGGTCTTGAGCCCAAGGAAAAGAATCAGCTGGTCGCTGGTCTCAAAGCAATGCTCTATGGCGATGAGGCCAAGGGCTTCGACACTGTAGTCAAGCTAATGCAAATGGCAAAATTAGCGAAATGGTCTCTAATTTCAGCCTGCCCATTTTATTTCAGCCCGCTGGACCAAGTGTTTGTCAAACCTACCACAACAAAGGGGGTTATTGCTTTTTTTGAGCTTAAAAACCTTGTTTACCGACCGCAACCCGCGTGGGGTTTTTATGCGGAGTATCGGTCCCAAATTAATCGAATGAAAGAGTATGTTGATCCCTCTCTTTCGCCAAACAATGCAGCCTTTTCTGGTTTTTTAATGATGAGCTTGCCGAAAGCTCAGGGTTAAGAAAACTCTTGCAAGAAATAAAAAATTGCTTAATCTGCCTTTAGAATGAATTTTAATACTAAAAGCTCAATTGCATTTTTGATTGATCTTAACCCCTAGTTGCTAACTATTTGGCTTGCTTCTCTCACGATGAATACTGCTTTTGCGCGTTACAGGCTCAATGAAGCCTTAGCTAGCTTGTTGGCTGCGGTTGCTCAGCAGTTTGGAGTTACTGTTGAACCTTTTACAACGGCGATTGCAGATCAAATTGATGCCATAGAACCCGATTGCCACCTTGTCTTCATCGAATTTCCAGTCACTGTTGATACAATTGAAGTGATAAGAGTTCGTCAGTGGTGTCTCGCTAATCCTTCCCATACGTTGATTGCTGTATTTCAATCTGCTGAGCAATATCACTCGAATACCGAGGTATTGAATTTTGTTGATGACTATATCTTTGCCAATAGCAGCCCAGAACAGATATCGCTGCGGTTTGGGTTTGCTTTAAACGTTCAGACACGCAAACAGCATAAGATTGAACAGATTCGGCAAAGCATTTCTGTCGATGAGCTAATGCAGTCTGACTATGCCTCTATTCTAGGAAGCTTGGCAGAGGGTGTGGTGTATCAAGGGCCAAATGACGAGGTGCTTTACGCTAACGATGCCGCGTGTAGGTTTCTCGCTCTGACTATGGATCAACTAAAAGGTAAAACATCCTACGATCCTCGCTGGTCTGCGCTGAAAGAGGATGGCACACCTTTTCTACCCGGCGAACATCCGTCTGCAATTACCCTACGTACCGGCAAGGCATTGTCGGAAGTGTTTATGTCTATTCGGCACGGCGCCGACGCAATGCGGCAGATGACTATAAACACTCAGCCTTTGTTTGCGTCGAATAGTGACAAGGCAACTGGGGTTATCGTTTCTTTTAGAGACATTACCGGCGTGCTGGAAGCCCGCAAAGAACGCGATGAGATGCGGGATCAGCTACTTCAGTCACAGAAAATTGAGGCCCTCGGGACCCTAGCCGGTGGCATAGCTCATGATTTTAATAATTTGCTGACCCCTATATTGGGCCTATCGCAAAAACTGATACTCGACTCAAGTAGCTCTGATCTGGTTCATCAACTGTCGGTCATTGAAGCGAATGCTCTGTCAGCCCGAGATTTAATTAATCAAATTCTAACCTTCAGTCGCAAGAAACCGGACCTGATGGTGCGGATCAATTTGAGTAAAGTTGTTCAATCGGTTTCGGTTATGGTGGAAGAATTTGCCGATAATAACGTGACCAAGAGTTTTGATTTTGAAGATCAGTAATTCATCGATGGTGATAGCAATCAGTTAACGCAGGTGATTATGAACTTGATGACTAATGCTATGAAGGCAGTTGAGGATAGTCAAAAGAAAGAAATTAAAGTTAGGGTTTGGCGGGATGCTTCGTCTTCCACCCTGCCAATAAAAGTGAGTATACAGGACACTGGTGTCGGCATATCCGAGGCCTTGCTTGCGCGGATTTATGAGCCATTCTTTACTACTAGCGAATCTGGCAGAGGCACAGGCCTTGGTCTGAGTGTTGCCCACAATGTTGTGAAATCCTTTGGCGGCAACATCGATTGCAAAAGCATAGAGGGGGAAGGTACCTGTTTCACACTGGCATTTGCCCAGAGCCAGCTTGTTGGAGAGCCGGAAGATGAAAAAGAGATACGGCCTAATTTGGGAAAGTTAGAAGGCTGCGCCCTTATACTGGATGACAATACTGATAGTCGTGACGTGCTGGCCGAGCTTGTGCAATTTTTTGGGATGAACACTCTCAAGTTCAATTAACCTTTGGCGGCTGTCGAGGCAATTCGTAAAGGAGGCAGTGAGATTGACGTTATTATTTCGGATTTTTCTATGCCTCAAATGAACGGTTTTGAATTTGCTAGCACTGTTCGAGGTTTGGGCTATGACATACCTATTGCCATTATCACTGGCTACGGTGAAGATCTCATGGACCAAGAAAAAGACAAAGATAGAGAAATGTGTGACATGGTGTTAGCAAAGCCTATTCAACTAACTGAGCTTGAGTCTGCGCTGCGCAAGTTGATGGCTATGAGTCATTGAGTTCGACCTGCACCACCCTTTAGGTTGTCGCACCTAGACTTGGTTTGGTGAGCTTGGTAAAACCAGCAACTAAGGCGATGGCAGTAACAATAGAAAGAATCAATACAACACTGGATGAGAGTCCTAAATCTAAAGACTGAACTCCCAACGCCGTAAGGCACGCTAGGCCAACCGACATCAGCGCTTCCCCAGCAATAACTCCAGATGAAAACAGAACGCCTTTGTGCAGCGCGCGCTCAGCGGCGGCGTCGGTCGTACCGCGCGAATGCATGTAGGCGATCAAACCTCCGATAACCATCGGTGTTGCCAGCCCAAAAGGTAGGTACATTCCCACCGCGATAGGCATTAAATGGGCTCTAAATTTGGCACCTCTAGAGACTAAAATTTGATCAACAACCAGAATGACTAAACCTATAAACACACCTAGAGCAATCATGTCCCAAGGCAGTTCCGTTTCGCCGGAAAACCCCTTGGCAAGCGAGGCGAATAGGCTGGCTTGAGGCGCTGATAGTTCTCGGCCGCCTATGCCGCCTGCAACATTGTTGTTCAACAAGTTTAAAACTGGCGACATAACAAAAGCTGCCACAAACACGCCGGTGATTTGCATAATTTGCTGGCGAAATGGGGCAGCGCCTAATATTGAGCCGGTTTTAAGGTCGTTGCAGACATCACCGCTGGTGGCCGCGACGCAGCATACTATTGCAGCAATACCCAGGGTAGCTACCATGGCCTCGGTGCCAGAATAGTTAAACAAGTAAAGCATGCCACCTGCTACTAACACGGCGGTAATTGTCATGCCAGACACCGGGCTATTTGAATTGCCCACTAAACCTACTATGTAGCTCGCAACCGCTGTGAAGAAAAAACCCATAACCAACATCACCGCAGTCGCCAAAACAGTGATGCCTACGCCACCGGTAAAGCGGTAGTTAACAAAGGCCAGTACAACGACACACCCTAGGCCTAGAGAAAGTATGGCCCAAGATGGGATATCCCGCTCTAGATCGTTGAGCAGTAGCTTGCCGCTAGTGAGATTGTGATGGAGCTCTTTAACGGCGGCGACTAAACCATGACGCACAGCAACCAATGACGCGAAACCGCCAAGCACCATAGCGCCGACGCCGACGTAGCGAATTTGGGAACTCCAGATTCCATAAGCGGCATCTATTGGGCTGGGATACCCAGTTCCGTCGCCCAGTAAAGGAATAGCGATTAGCCACGATAGGGCGCCGCCAATGAAGACCAATACAGCGACATTGAGACGCACGATAAACCCAATTGCCAGTAGCAGTGGAGACATGTCTCCACCGAAATAGAAGACACGAGAACCAACCAACGTAGCCGCTTCAAGTGTGCCGCTGATAATCCCGAAGAGTTTCGCGGCGAGGGCGACTAAGGCTCCCATTAGACCACCAAGAAACAAGTTTTTACCTTCGCCGCCCTCGCCAGTTTCTTCCCCAGCTCGCAGCACCGCCGCGCAGGCCACACCTTCCGGATAGGCTAAGTCCTTATTGTTTAATATAAACACTTTGCGCATAGGGATCATGAATAAAATCCCTAACAAGCCGCCAGTGAGGGCGATAATAGTAACGGACCAAAAATCGAATGAGTCCCAAAACCCAATAAGAAGCATCGCTGGCATAGTAAAAATAATGCCGGCGGCGAGTGATTCGCCCGCCGAGGCGCAGGTTTGTACCTGGTTAGCTTCAAGAATGCTTGAGTTTTTAAACAGCAGTTTGAACAACAGCATAGCCATAACGGCAGCAGGTATAGACGCAGAGACTGTCATCCCGGCTTTTAAACCAACGTAGACGTTGGCCGCGCCCATCACAACCGAGAGCACAATCCCCAACACTACCACTCTCAGTGTTAGCTCAAGCCGCGGCATCGCCGAAGCCGTATTTTGGTTATCCAAATTGCTGGTTGATTCAGTCATGAGTTGTTACCGCGGCTATAAGAAGAAGCGACCACTATAGTTAAGTTTTAAGGTTTAGTAAAAATTCCTAAGCTAGGGGCTAGTGCGAGGCTAATCAAACCAAGCCTTGGTTGACATCCTGCTGCGAGCTTGCTGGCTCACTAGCTAGCGTAGCCCCCAGTAATGTCGTCCGCTCACAATGGTCATTATTGGCGATTTCAGGCCTAGAAATTTCGCCTGTGTAGTGCTCTCTCAGAGGTTTTTCTCAAACTGGCAGGCTTCAACTGAATCGCCCACTGCGATTATACCTTGGCTCACCACACTAGCTGTAATCCCACCGTGGCCTCGCACCGCGTTGTAGCCGCCCTCACCAAAGACTTCTTCCATGCGTGAACAGGGATGGCAAAGACCGGTAAATTCTAAGATAGCGCTACCAATTGAAAACTGCTTTCCTTTCAGTGCGAGCAGATTGATTCCCTTGACTGCGATATTTCGGCGTAGCAAAGCAGGATCGACTGCGGTTATTCCTAGTATAGAAGCTATCGCAGATAAATGCTCAGCCTGGATTAGAGTCACTTGGCGCTTGCCGTACCGACTTTTATAGCGATCGCCGGTGATGGCACCGAAGGGAGTCACTTCAATGGCGTCAACAACATCGATGGCAGCACTTCTTACGGGACGAATGCCTATCCAAGTTATGGTGCCGGGCTGATGAAAATGCTGAGTTAACGCGGCAATAGTGAGCATAACTAAAGGCTTCCCGTTACAAGTTTGGAGCGGCGGCTACATTGCTGAGCGCCAAGAATCTTTGATCTATTTTTGCACTTTATCGCAAATTAGCGAAATTTACTGCAAACACTGGAGTTTTCGTATCGTCAAAATCATTTGAAATGGCCATCGAAATTCAAAAACAAGCCCAAGGTGTCTTGGGTGACGTGGCGTTTTTGATTGCGCTAAACAAAGCAGATTTACAAGATAAATGGATGCTAACTGAGGCAGACGTTGATGATCTGAAAACACTGGGCGCTGTCGTATTCACTAGTGCGAAAAATGGTGACAATGTGGAATCGCTGTTTTCTCAGTTAGCATTGGACATGTTATGAAGAACCTCGCGGCCGCCGTTCTAGGTCAACTTGAAAAAGTAGCGCTGTCCTATTCTGCTAAAGATGGGTTTAGCTTAATTACTGCGACACAGCCATGGGTTGACGAAATTTGGGGCAATCAATTTCTTCAAGACCTTGCAGGCAGTTTTGATTATTTGGACAATTTTCTAATTGATGCGGCAACACATTGGTAATAAGGTGAAACTAGCGATTTAAGTTCTGGTCCATTTATTGAATCGTTCAGTTTAAATGGCGAGTTGCCGCTTGAAGCTCAAGCAATTTTTTTTGAGGGGCAGGCCGTGCTGCGGTTAACTAGCCTTGGTGAGTCTTATACACAGCGGCTTGATTTGCTCTAGGCTGCTCGGCAGAATCTGTTGACTCAAGAACAGCTGGAAATAGAAGTTAGCAAGCGAACAGCCACAATGCGAGAGCGTGAGTTTGAAATCTCAGGTCGCTGACCCCAGAAGAGTTTGCCGTGATGAAAACCCACCCATCGATTGGTGGGAAAATTTTCGGGGGGCAGCGATTCAGACATGATAAAAATGGCCGCCGATATCGCCGAATGCCATCATGAATGTTTCGATGGCAGTGGCTATCCGAAAGGTTTAAAAAGCGAGGAAATTCCTGTTGTTGCTCGTATCGTCTCTATCGTCGATGTGTATGATGCCTTGGTGCATGTGGGGGCCTACAAGCCAGCCTTCCCAGAGCCAGAAGCCTTGGCGATTATGGCCCAGCAAGTAGGCAGTAAATATGACCCAGATCTATTTCAAGTATTTTTAGACAACCTGCAAGCGATGCCAGATATTCGCGCCGAAGTGCTCGATTAACCCCTAGCTTTGGCTGGTAAAAATCCCAATCCAATTTAGCTTGCTAGCTCCTATTTTTTGTTCTCGGCTGCACTTTGCAGCAGCGCGCCAAAGGAGCCAATGGCTGGTTTTTCTGGTGCTTTAGGCGTATGGGGTGGGTTGGGCTGACGGCGGCCTCGATCAGATTTATTTTTACTGCTAGTTTCGCTTTTCTCGCCAACAGCTAAAGTTTGAATTTCGTCATCTAAGCGCATAGATAGTGCGATCCGCTTGCGTTTCACATCGACTTCCATCACTTTAACTTTTACCACGTCACCTGTTTTCACCACCGAATGAGGATCTTTCACAAAACTATGAGAAAGGGCAGAGATGTGCACCAGGCCATCTTGATGCACGCCAATATCTACAAACGCACCAAAGTTTGTGACATTGGTAACCACGCCTTCGAGTGTCATGGCGGGCTCTAAATCTTTGATTGATTCAATGCCGTCTTTGAATGCCGCCGATTTAAATTCCGGCCGAGGATCTCGGCCGGGTTTTTCTAATTCCGCCAAGATATCGGTGACCGTCGGCAGGCCGAATTTATCATCAGTGAATTCTGCGGGGTTAAGCTTCGACAAAAAACTTCGATCGCCAATTATTTCGCCAACCTGCTTCTTGTTTTTGCTGAGTATTTTTTCTACAACGCTGTAAGACTCTGGGTGTACCGCGGAGGCATCGAGTGGATTATCACCACCGACTATGCGTAAGAACCCTGCGGCCTGTTCGAAACTCTTTTCACCAAACCTAGGTACGGCTTTTAATGCCTGGCGATTCTTAAACTCGCCGTGCTGATTGCGATAATCGACAATATTCAAAGCAATGGATGCCGACAGTCCGGACACTTGCTTCAATAGGGCGGCAGACGCCATGTTGACATTGACCCCAACAGCATTAACACAGTCTTCCACCACGGCGCCCAAGCTTTGGCCAAGTTTAATTTGACTCACATCATGTTGGTACTGACCCACACCAATTGACTTAGGATCTAGCTTAACCAGCTCAGCAAGGGGGTCCTGCAAACGCCGAGCGATAGAAATCGCCCCTCGAACCGTCACGTCAAGGTCAGGGAATTCTTCTCGGGCAATGTCTGAGGCCGAGTACACAGAAGCTCCGGCTTCATTAACCATTGCTTTTTCTAGTTTGAGGTCTTTGTGTAGCTTAATAAGATCGCCAGCGAGTTTGTCCGTTTCTCTTGATGCTGTGCCGTTGCCTATGGCGATAAGTTCTACGCCATGCTTTTTAGCCAGTTTGGCGAGTATTGAGATTGACTCATCCCATTGATTTCTGGGCACATGGGGGTAGATGGCGGTGTCTTCTAAAAACTTTCCGGTACGATCGACAACACACACCTTCACGCCGGTGCGAAGGCCGGGGTCCAAGCCCAAGGTTACTTTGTTGCCAGCAGGAGGTGCCAGCAAAATGGCTTTCATATTTTCCGTGAACACGCGAATAGCCTCGTCGTCGGACTGCTCTCGCAGTTGACCTAACAGATCTGTCTCCAAGCGGTAAACAAGCTTAACCCGCCAAGTCCAATTCACCACTTCTAACAGCCATTTGTCACCGGGGCGGCCTTGGTTTTCTACGCCGAAATGTCCAGCTATCATTAGCTCGCAGGGGTCAGTTGCCCCTGACTCCACCCCAGCGCTGCCAATTTCAATGGCTAAAAAGCCTTCTTTGCGGCCACGGAACACTGCTAGAGCACGGTGAGAAGGCACTTTGTTCAAACGTTCGCTGTAATCAAAATAGTCACTAAATTTGTCGGCTTCGATCTTTTTTTCCTCGATCACGCGGGATCTTAATTCGCCTTGATTCCAAAGATGTGACCTCAGCTTGCCAGTGAGCACCGCATCTTCGCTAAATCTATCCATTAGAATGTAGCGAGCGCCTTCGAGCGCCGCCTTTGGAGTTTCTATACCATTGCTGCGACCTTCTCCATCAATATAGCTAAGCGCAGTTGTTTCGGGATCTAGCAATGAATCCGCGAAGAGGCTATTGGCCAGTGGCTCAAGGCCAGCTTCAATAGCAATCATTGCTTTAGTGCGACGCTTTGGCTTATAGGGCAGGTAGATATCTTCTAATTCGGTTTTAGTTTCAGCACCGCGGATTTGCTTTTCTAACAGCGGGGTCAGTTTGTCTTGCTCGGTAATGCTGGAAATAATGACTTCAACTCGCTCTTCCATTTCACGTAAATAGCGCAGCCGTAGTTCTAAATCGCGAAGCTGCAAATCATCCAAGCCTCCGGTTGCCTCTTTTCGATAACGGGAAATAAATGGAACCGTAGAGCCGTCATCCAAAAGCTCAATTGATGCATTGACTTGATGGGTTGTAATTGAGAGTTCCGTGGCAATCTTTTGGGTGATTTTGGTCGAGCGTGAAGCTGCAGTCATTGCGATCCTGTGGGAGAAATTCATTGATGAACAAGACCTCTATTTTATGCTTATTTGCGAGTTCAATGTAGCGATAGATTCACATTTAGGCAGATAACTAAGTTGGCTTACAAATAATAATTGGCCATTAATTAGCTTACTCCATAGACAGTAGCATGAATCCCTTTTAGTCTTGGGCCATACCTAGCACAGGAGTTGTAGCATGAGATCACCCGTATCAATGGTTCAAGGCATCGGCCGTCACCAACGCAGTATTCGTTCTGTTTTATTGGTTCTCAGCCTAGCTTGGCTTGTTGGCTGCCAAGTATCTGCGCAGTTGAGTATAGATAGTGAAAACCCCAATACCCCATGGGATTGGTCTGATGAATATGTGTTTTCACAGGTGAATAAGGTGAGAGCGGGGCGAGATTTAAACCCGCAGTCTTGGCCCGGGGGGGCGAGAGTTGCTGTATTACTTTCCTATGATGTTGATAATGAAACGGTTATGGGTTTAAGGAACGGCGAGATAAGCGTCGGACCGCTCTCTCAAGGCCAGTATGGACACCGAGTCGCGCTACCTCGCATCGTCAAGTTAATGGATGACGAAAATATACCCGCGACATTTTTCTTTCCGGCGTGGAGTTTAAAAATAGCGCCAGAACAGGCCGCTCTTATAAATGCTTCCGGCCAGCATGAAATTGCGGTGCATGGTTGGATCCACGAACTGAACACAGTTTTGGATGCTGAAACTGAAGAGCGGCTGTTGCGGCAGGCAACTGATGAAATTCAGGCGATTACTGGAAAGCGGCCAGTGGGTTATCGCGCTCCCTCATGGAACCACAGCCCGAATACTCTCAGTATTGTCCGTGACATGGATTTTCTCTACGAAAGCTCGCTAATGCATGACGACCGCCCCTATGAACTGATGCAAAATGGCGAGGCTACTGGTCTGGTTGAATTGCCTGTGGAATGGATTTTAGATGATGCGCCTCTGTTCAATCCTCGGGGCAACAGCTATATGAATCCTAGAGACGTGATGCAGGTTTGGATAGACGAATTTGATAAGGCCTGGGAAGAAGGCACTATGTTTTCATTGACAATGCACCCTCATGTTAGTGGTCATCGGTCCCGCATTGTGGCGCTCGAGGGATTGATTGAACACATAAAAAACAAGCCGGGGGTTTGGTTTGCAACCCATGAAGAAGCCGCAAGGTATGTCAGACAGCAAGCAGGAATGGACTAGGCTTTTGGGCCTAAGCCTAAGCCTAAGCTGGGTAACTCCAAAGCCAGCCGTTCAAGGTCGGCCGAATTGAGCACGTAAACGAACACGCTCAGTTCCTCGCCATTGGCTGCGACGGCAGTGCTAAGTACACGTTTATAAGCTTCGGACTCGAAATCATCGAGCGTTTGCCACTGCTCTTGCGTGAATTGGGCTTCTAAGATCATTCCAGCTATGGGCAGTCCAAGTTGAGTTGGCGCGATTACTGGATAACCTTCGGTTGCCCCATAGCCGTGGGGAAAATGAACGCCTCTAATAGAGGCGCTCATCCATGTTCCCGGTATTGCTGCTAGAAAGTGTTGGTTGCTCTCGCCTGGTCGCAACGTTCCATAGACGAATAAACGCTGCAGCATAATCGGCTCCAAACTCAGTTGCTTAGTCTAGAAGGATTTCTTTAAATTCACCGCGCATACAGTGATTTGATGCCATGGACGAAGAGTAGCCGCCACTATTGATGAGCACCAAATAATCTTGTTCGCTCATATCAGGTAGTATTGCATCTTCATACCACACATCCAACGCTTCGTTGATGTTGCCCACCACCATGACTTTCTCAAGTGACTCTACTGCCACAGTTGAAGAATCAATCAAAGGAACCGGTTGGAAAGGCAGTTTGTAGTAGGCTGGCTCGGGGGCGATGTTAAATCCAGCATCTACACCCAGGAACAAGGTTTGCCGTTTCTTCTCGAGGTAAGTTTTGCTGAGCAATAATAATCCCGAGTCTTTAACGATATATTCCCCAGGCTCCATTTCTAAATGGATGTCGCGATGGGCGAAGTGTTTAGCCAATACGGCTGCCCATAGGTTCAGATCCAAAGGTTTGTCACTGGCCACATGAGGCACCCCTAAGCCACCACCAACATTGACTCGTTTAACGCTGGAGCAGTTGTCAACAAACCATAGGCACGCCTCAATCACACCGTCTAGCTGGCTAAGCTGTTCGGTCAAAAAACCACAGCCAGTGTGAAAGTGAATTTTAGTCACAGTTAGATTGTGCTGCTTCGCAACTTCTAGCGCCTCAAGGAACTGCTCTTGGTAGATGCCGAACTTAGTCGTGATACTGCCAGCATATTGCAGTCTGTCATTGTCCGCTCGATTGACGCCCATGCCGGGGTTCACTCGAATGCCAATCTCGGAACCGGGTTTTAATTCTCCCCAGGTTTTGATTGCATGAATGGAATCACAGTCCATAAAAAGGCCGTCGAATTCACTTAGCCTAGCTACATCATTGTGTGAAAGGCTGCCGGCTGTAAACGACACTTGGGACGGTTTAAACCCACATTTCACCGCGTGAGCGACTTCATTTGGCGAACAGGCATCGATGCCGACAGAGCTCTGTTGCTTTAAAAACTGCAGCAAAGGGCGAAATCGGTTGGCTTTCATCGCGTACAAAATCGTGTAGCGATTGTGTAGTGCAGTGGAATCCAGCGCCGTTTTCAGGCGCTGAATATTGTTCGCAATGCGTTGGCTGGAATAGACAAACGTCGGAGTGCCATGCTCTGCGATGAGGTCTTTGACCAAATTGTCCGCGAACTGCAATTGGCCGTCTCGGTAGTCAAGATCGGGTCTTTGCCACCAAGAGAAATAGTTAGGAGAGTGTGTCACTACCTAGTTAAGCTCGAGGGCTTCGGCAACCGAGTCGCTTTTGATATGGGAAGTTGCTCCAGCTGGCATTTCTAGACTGCCGGTTATCCAGCCGCGACAGTTGTCACTGCCACAGCAGCAAGGGAACTGCCTGTACAGAATCTCTTCGGTCTGCGCGTAATCCATGTAAAGCCATGAGTTAGCAGAGATGTCCTGAAGCGCCATTACTGTCATGTTTGCCATGTCTACCGAAATATTCGGTGAGCAGGAGTGTAACAGGTAGCCAGTGAAGTACAGGTCAAGCAGGTGCTTGCCTTCACTGATTTGCAGGGTATGCTGCAGAATTTCAGGGATAACATCGCCGTTAATCACAGCAACTAGTTCGCCCGCTGCAAAGCTGCGCAGTGCAAGTACGCCATGACCGTTAGATTCGTCTTTCGTTATAACTCTAAAGTCAGCAGCCTGTGGGTAAAGAGGGTTGTCTCCAAATTTCTTAGGGTAAAGCATCGCCAATAATCTCCATAATCTTGAGAGAGCGGTTAAACAACACAAAAGATTGATGATTTTGGTTCCCTGGCAGCGAGACCGATGTAATCAACGCGCGCTTTATACTGCCGTTCTCTCGTTGCATCAAGAGTTTTTTTACTAATAACCCATTTTTTTCAACTTGCGTCGAAAGCGCTGAGAATTCGCAGCCGCCTTGGCGTCGTAATCAATTGAAATATAACTCTATTTTCTAGATGTTAGGGAAATGGTTGGTAAGTGGCGATCTGGTTGGTTTTTTGACTAGCGCGAGCAGAATTCTTGCACTATATTCACGTTCCCGACCCTATGGCTTTGGGCATTAATTCTTCTTTGGCGGCAGGGACTTCCCACATTGCAGGAAACTTCTTTTAACTGGGTATTGATTTGCATTCTGCTTTACGTGGCGATGCAGTTGGTGATCAGTTTTATTGTGATGCGTCGGTTGAAAAATGAAACTGACTATTTGCTGGCAGGCAGAAAGCTAGGCGTGCCGTTTGGCGCCATGTCAGTTTTTGCGACTTGGTTCGGTGCGGAAACCTGTATAGGTGCTGCGGGTGCAATTTATGAGCATGGCCTCGCCGGCGCCCGCATCGATCCGTTTGGCTATGCGGCCTGTATGTTTATTATGGGGTTCTTCTTTGCGCGGAAACTATGGTCACTCAATCTAACAACCTTAGGAGATTTTTTCGCCCGCCGCTATGGCAAGGCGGTGGAAAAACTAGGAGTTACTCTAATGATTCCGGCGTCGGTTATTTGGGCTTCAGCCCAAATCTTAGCCTTTGGCCACGTGCTCTCTGCGACGTCGACTATCGCACTTGAACTTTCTATTGCCTTCGCAGCAGTGATGGTGATCGCCTATACCGCCCTTGGTGGCTTTCTAGCGGATGTAATTTCTGATTTTATTCAAGGAATTGTGTTAATTATCGGGCTATTAGTTCTTCTGGTAGTTGTTTGCACCAATTTGCCAGCCGCCGATGTCATCAGCGCAGGGTTCAGTATCGAGCGTATGCAACTTAGAGAAGATAGCGAGACTTGGTTTGCTGTCATCAACGACTTGTCTATCCCAATTATTGGATCACTGTTTACGGCAGAACTTATTACACGGGTGCTGGCGAGTCGCTCGGCGGAATCTGCTCGGAAGTCGGTGCTACTGGGCGCATCACTTTATGTGCTTGTCGGGCTTATTCCGGTGTTTTTCGGCATGATCGGCCCGCAACTTATTCCTGGCTTGGTTGACGGGGAGCAGCTTCTGCCGCTTCTCGCCGAGGCTTATTTGCCCACAGCGCTGTTCGTTGTTTTTGCCGGAGCCTTGATGTCCGCTATTCTCTCTACTGTGGATAGCGCCCTGCTAGCGGCGGGCTCTTTGGCTTCACACAATATAATTTTGCCGCTGTTGGGAACTAAAAGTGACAAAGCCAAAGTAAGAATATCGCGGCTTTCGGTGGCCATATTCGGTTTAATCGCTTACGGTTTGGCCGCAAACGCGGACAGCGTGCTGGGCTTGGTGGTAGAGGCCTCAGCGTTTGGCTCTGCTGGCATATTCACCTGTTGCTTATTAGGGCTGAGTCAGAAGCGCGGTGGAAAACTTACCGCTGCAACGTCAATGGTGGTGGGAATGTTTAGCTACGGAACGCTTTATTACGGTTTCGAGAGTGATTACGCCTATCTTTATTCATTAGCGTTGGCACTTGTTTCATACTTAGCCTTAATGCCATTTGAAGCAGGCCCTGAGATGGTTGAGGAAACCCAGCTGGGTTAAGCTTGCCGCTTAGCTCTTAAACTAAACCTTAATTTTACTAATCCGTGGTAAACCAACAAACCTAAAAGGGTCGTTATGAGTTCTCTCACCAACCTTCGCCAGTCAATCAAACGCGTTAGTGACGTGTTGAAACCAACTCAACTTGCCTTGAGCGGAGCAGCAGACGGTATCACTGCCTTGGGTTTGGTTGTTGTGATGGTGTATTTTTATTTCGTTGGCGCTGCCGATTTTGCGCTGCAGAAATTACCGGCACTGTCTGCTTGGCTGTTGCTGCCGCTCGCCACTGGCCTGGGTTTGCTGCTAGCGGCGAGTTGGCTCATGGCTTTGCCAACCCGGCTAAGGCTGGTGCTCGCAGTTGTCGCCCCGCTTATGATGCTGGCGGTTTTTCCTGGAGGGGATCAAGCCGGCTTAGTCTCTGGGGGCATAGTGGTGCTTTGTTTCGGCTTGATTGGAGCAGGCAGCGGCGTGCTACTGCAATCAGGCGATAGGTTCAATGGGCGTAGCGCGGCGTTTATTCATTTGTCCTTGGGAATCATCGGACTGTCTTTTGCGCTGTATACAGTCTTCAGTGAGAAGGAAGCTGCCAATCCGGCGCTAATCGATTACAACCTAGACGACAAAACCTTAAGTATGGCAAACCCTGGATTGCCCGGTAATTATGCGATCAAAACCTTAACCTATGGCAGTGGCCAAGATTTGCGCCGAGTCGAGTTCGGCGAAGCCGTGACTTTAGTTTCTCGCTCAGTCGATGGCTCGAAACTGATTGATAACTGGGAGGGCCTAACGGGATGGCTGCGCACGAGCTACTGGGGTTTTGATGTAACCGAGCTGCCATTGCAGGCTAGGGTATGGATGCCCGAGGGAGACGGTCCTTTTCCTTTAGTCTTAGTTGTTCATGGCAACCATGGCATGGAAGATTTTTCAGACCCCGGCTATGACTATATTGGCGAGTTGCTCGCCAGCCGCGGAATCATTTTGGCGTCTGTGGATGAAAATTTTATCAATAGCTCTTACTCAGCTCGGGTAAATATATTTGCTGATAGGCCGGGACTCAAACAAGAGAACGATGCTAGAGGCTGGCTGCTGCTTGAGCATCTCGCCCTGTTTAGAGATTGGAACAGTGATGCTAGTCATGTTTTCTACGCCAAAGTTGATATGGATCGCTTGGCGCTGATAGGCCACTCCAGAGGCGGTGAAGCAGTAGGTATTGCTGCAGCGTTCAATGAGCTGGCCTACTATCCCGACGATGCAAGCCAAGAGTTTGATTTTGGTTTCAATCTTCGTGGTGTTATCGCGATCGCGCCGGTCTATGGTCAGTATCAGCCGCGCTCACGGCCAACCCGGGTGCGGGACGTTAACTACTTCACCATCCACGGTGATATGGACGGCGATGTACAGAGCTTTGAAGGCGCGGCTCAATATTCGAGAGTTAGTTTTAGTGGTGATGAGTACCGGTTTCGTTCAAGCCTCTATGTCGTGGGCGCCAACCATGGGCAATTTAATACAACCTGGGAGAACTTAGACACTGGCCGTTTTTATGCATGGTCTTTGAACTTGGAAAAGATCATGCCAGCGGCAGCACAAAGAACAGTCGCCAAGGTCTACTTCAGCGCATTCTTGGAAACCGTATTCAATGACAACAAGGGCTACCTGCCACTTTTCAAAGATGCCCGCTTTGGCGCTGGGTGGTTGCCAAATACGTTTTACATAAATCAGTTCTCAGATTCACAAGAGCAAGTGATCGTAGATTTCGAAGACGATCTTGATCTAACTACCCTAGACCAAGGCAGAGGCACCATAGCAACCGAGAATATGACTCGCTGGTATGAGGTAGCCAACACTCTGAAATATGATGAGCTAGATACTCATTCTGTTGTCCTAGCGTGGGACTCGGCGGTGACAGGTCAATCAGCGCCGGCGACCGCTACTTTTTCATTGCCCAATACGTTTACCGGTGTAGGCCAGCAAAGTCTGATTTTGTCCCTATCCGCGATTGATATCTCCACCAAGCCATCAGGTTGGGTGTCGGATGAGAAACCTAAGGCTGGCGGGCTGGCTACCAATTCATCTGCGGAAGATGATAGCGAGCTTCTTGATTGGACGGTCGAATTAACCGATGCAGCAGGCAACGTAGCGACGGCGCCCCTGAGCGCCGATTCTCAGCTCTATCCATTAGTGAATGCAGTTCCCGGTCGAGCTAAGTTTTTAGATGATACTGAGCCAACTGAGATTTTATTTCGCCGATTTGAACTGCCGTTGACAGGGTTTGCGTCTTCTGCGGCTGACTTTAACGAAAATTGGATCTCTCAAATTCGCTTTCTATTCGACCGCTCAGCAAAAGGCGCAATTATTTTGGACAGCATTAGTTTGGCGCCTAATTAGGCACTAAGGGTATGGCTTGCACTGACTCAGCCGTAAATGAGGAGCTAGTATGGAATTAGCAACTAGGTTGATAACCGAATCTGATGACCTCGATTCCATTGTGGCAGATATCAATGATGCCCAATGGGATGTCGCCAACGAAATGGCTGCCTATCAGGTCCAGTCGATGCGCTATTATTTGCAATAAGTGGATACTCTATTCTTGGTTTGTTATTTCACCCAAGAATCGACGTCGGTACTAGGGGGAATCGCCTCCGGCCGGGTGCAGCATAAACCCTACGATAAGATGAAGTGGCTCTATATCGATGAGGCAGATACTGCGGTAAATTTTCGCCAGCGTGGAGTCGGCACTGGTTTAATGAAATTTCTGCTAGAGTACGCCGATGAAAATGATTTCGAGGAAGTATGGTTGGGGACTGAGGTTGACAATATCCCGGCTAGAAAACTCTATGAGTCGTTGCAGCCGGATTTCATTGATCAGGTGGTTGGCTTTACTTTCGAGTTAGACTAAAAAGTAGCTTCTATTCCAGCAAAGCATTGTAGTTTGGCTTTGCCTATTCCTTAGCAAGTCATGCAATAGCCCAGATTTGAAGTCATTTGGCGGTCAAATCGAAATAGGCTAACAGGTCGCGCGCCATAAATTATGGACTTCACTGGGTATTTCGTAGACTCTGTGGAGCTTGAAGTCTACTCCCCCTCCCACTACAAAGGATTTAGAGTGCTTAGCTATAGACATTCGTTTCATGCAGGAAACTTCGCAGACGTTCTCAAACATATAGTATTGGTCGAAGCGTTGGAGCATTTGCTGCGTAAGGATTCGGCATTTGATTATATTGATACCCACGGTGGCGCCGGGGTTTTCAATTTACACTCAAGTCACGCTCAAAAATTAGGCGAGTTTCGTGAGGGTGTAGGCAAACTAAAGTCGGCAGATTTCCCTGAACTAGCTAATTATTTCGAGGTGATTTCGGCCTTTAACACCAGCCCAAAATTGCAAACTTATCCAGGGTCACCAGCCATTGCTAGCTACTTGATGCGCGGCCATGACAAGGGGTGGGCCTATGAATTGCATCCCAAAGACTTTGAATTGCTAGCGGATATTATGGCTAGACAAAGGAATTTTAGCGTCTATCAAGAAGACGGTTTTGAAGGTTTGCTAGCACGAGTGCCACCAGCTAGCCGCAGGGGGTTAGCACTGATTGATCCGTCTTTCGAGGTGAAATCTGAATATGAAAAAGTAGTGACTACCATAGCTAAAGCCTACAGCAAATTTTCAACCGGTACCTATGCCCTTTGGTACCCTGTGGTTGATAGGGAAACCAATGTTCGGCTAGAGAAAAAAATCATTGCCAGCGGCGTCAAAAATGTCCAGCTTTTTGAACTTTCTGTTGCGGCTGATAGCAAAGGTTCCGGTATGACAGCCGCTGGCATGATAGTCGTCAACCCGCCTTGGCAGCTGTTTGCAAAAATGACGGCTTTGCTGCCCAAATTGGGCCAAGCAATAGCGCCAGACAGCGCAAGTTTTCGGTGTGAGGTACTAGTTAAGGAATAAATTGTAAGGTGCAAATGGCATGATTTTAGCGGTTGCCGATATTCCCCACTCCCTGTTACTCTCGCGTCTCTTTTTAGTCAGTAAGGATGGTTCAGATGTTTAGTCATATTATGCTAGGCGCTAACGATATAGAAGAATCTAAGGCGTTCTATGATGCTACTTTGGGAGCCCTTGGCTACCGCCCTGGGGTGATAGATGATAAAGGCCGCTGTTTTTGGATGGATAAGAAGGGTATTTTTTCCATTAGTAAACCCATCAACGCAGAACCTGCCTGTAATGGCAATGGCAGCACTATTGGCTTTGCGGTTGATAGCACAGACATGGCTGATGCCTGGCATGCTGCCGGCATTGCTAATGGTGGCGTTGCCTGTGAAGACCCGCCCGGACCTCGCACAGGAACGACAGGCTCAATTTATTTAGCCTATCTGCGAGATCCCGCCGGCAATAAGATTTGTGCGCTGTATCGTATGCCGTAAAGAGCGTTGTTCAGTGGGTTTACAGATTGGTGTGAATCCACTGTCCGTTTATTAATTACTCTTCTTTGCCTATCGTCACGATTTTGGGGTCTGGTTCTAAGCGGCAGCCAGTCTCACCCTTAAACTCATACGCCATTTTGTTCAATATATAGCGCATGGATTCAAGGCAGGCCTTGTCGCGGTCATTTCCCTGAACAATTACCCATGGGCTTACTTTCTTCGAGGTTTTTTCAAACATCGCATTTTTAAATTCAGTGTATTGATCCCATTTTGATTGAGCCTGAGCATCCACCGTGCTTAATTTCCACTGTTTGAGAGGGTTTGTTTCCCGCTCGGTTATTCGCTTGGCTTGTTCGTCTTCATTGATAGAAAACCAGAACTTAACAATGTTCAAATTGTCCTCGATTAACATACGTTCAAGAGGGATGACTTGATTCATAAAAAAGTCATATTCAGCTTGGCTGCAAAACCCCATCACCGGTTCAACAACGGCTCGGTTGTACCAACTTCGGTCGAAGAATACTATTTCGCCAGGGTTCGGCAGTTCCTTGATATAGCGCTGAAAATACCATTGGCCTCTCTCTAAATCAGAGGGTTTGCTCAAGGCAACAATTCGGTAGTGGCGAGGATTGAGAAAGCGCACCAAGCGCATGATGGTGCTGCCTTTTCCCGCCGCATCGCGGCCTTCGAAGATAATAAGCAGGCGGCCACGTTCTTTCCTAATACTGTTTTGTAGGCGAACCATCTCCACCTGAAGGTCAAGGAACTCTGGATCGTTTTCCAAGCTGTATAACATTGTATAATTCTCGAATCTTTGAATAGGATTGCTAGAAGAGTCTACATTCTTAGTTTTGCAGTTTAAAGCTATCGACTTCGTTTGATTAAGGTTTATCAGAAATAACCCATAATCTTGGCTTTTGCTTATAGGCGATGCTCGTCGTCTATCGGGTAGCTAAGCAGCTTGTGCAAAACCCCTATTGATAGTCAAAGCCTCTTATACATGCAGTCAAGCTAGTTAAGTTCAGGCCGACCTTAGCAGCATGGCCAAAGTTTTCAATCCATACTCTGCTGATTCCGAAGAGGTGTGACTAAAATTCAGTCGCATATAGCTTGATGTATTTTCACTAGCCGCATTGGGGAAAAAGCTTTCGCCGGGCATGAACGCAACATTGGCGTTAATTGCCTTGGTCAGCAACGCTTGTGTGTCGATCTTGCGATTTAGCGTCAACCAAAAGAACAGCCCG
>JBLGBD010000041.1:0-22779 GCA_047617585.1 Pseudohongiellaceae bacterium
GATACCGTAAATACTACAACTCCTGTGCAGACAATGACTGAGCAGTCATTGATCGAGCAAGGCACCCCAAACCTAGGTGAGGTACTGCGTAACTCTACCTTTAACTATGGTGTCGAATCAGTCACTAACATCGTTGCCGCAAACGGCCAGTCAGCTGGTCTGCAAGGCGCTAACTTTAGAGGCTTGGGCGAGCGTGCAACGCTTACCCTGATTAACGGTCGACGTACCCTTAATACAAACCTGTCCAATTTATACCCACAAATCATGATTCAGCGCACTGACAGCTTAACCGCTGGTGGCGCCACTATTTATGGCACAGATGCTGTAGGCGGCGTATTCAACGTTATCCCTAAGACCAACTATGAAGGCTTCGCCGTTCAAGTGGGCACCAATGACGCTGATGGCTGGTATGAGAATGCCTTTAACTTTATCGCCGGTATTCAAGGCGATCGCGGTGGGGTCGTGTTCGGCGCTGAAATTCGTCGTAAAGATGGCCTTAACTTCGCCGAGCGACCAGAGTTCACCCTCGGTGCGGCGTCCTATTCAAGCACCAGCTGGCCCGGTGACTTCCGCGTTGCAAACCGCGATATTAATGGCGCCATTACCAACGTTTCAAGCCGACCAGACCCCGGTTGTGGTTTAAATAACGAAGCCACTGGCACCCCTACGGAAAGAAAAGCCGCCGGTGTATTGGGCTCTAGACAGGGTGCCTTAGTTGGCAGCTGCCGCTGGGAGTTCGGTGCGAACTTTGACCTAATGAACGAGCAAGACACTTTCACAACTGCAGCTCTATTTGACTACGAGTTCTCCGATCGCTTGAGCTATGAAGGCGAAATGATGTTCTCTGGCAATAGCGTAATAGACCGCGGTAGCCCATCAAACCCAGGCGGCCGTATCCCAGAGTTAGGCGCAGTGCCCGGCACCAACCCAGGCAACCCTTATCGCGCATTCTTTGATGCCGACGTAGACGGCCGGTTTGAACCAGATCTTGGTGACTTGTTGCTTTTTGCTCAAGATGGCAATGGCGACGGCATACCTGATCGTAACCCTGGCGTTGACCTTGACGGCAATGGCCTTGATGATGTGTTGGTAGCGGGCTCAAATGCTGCTCTTGGTATCCCCTTCAACGAAGATGTCCGCATCATCGACTGGCGTCCAGTGGGCTATCCTTTTGCTGGCCCTTCGCGCTTGAATGCCGACCGCACCAGTGGCGGTGCAGCCAACGCTGAATACACTACATTTCGAATCGTGCAGCAGTTGAATTTCGACATTAACGATAACTGGTCTGGATTTGCTAGCTACGTGTACAACTTCAGAGAAGCTCAGGTTGACGGCGTAGACGAATCTCTGTCTGCCATTAGCGCTGGCCTTAACGGTACTTTGCTGGTACGTGATGAAGCAACCGCATCTTCTCGCACCGCATTCTTTAACCCGTTCGCCACCCAAAACTTCGCCTGTAACGTCCGAGACTGCAGCGGCGGTATTTTGCAAACAGACCCAGCACAGATCAACTCTACTGCCGTCTATGACCAAATTGCTGTCGACGACGACAACGAGATTACCGAAACTCTGCAGGTTGTAGAATCAGTGATCACGGGTGATCTATTTGAGTTGCCAGCTGGCTCAGTACAATCGGCTTTCGGCTTCCAATACCGGGATGAGACCTACGATCTTAATGCTAACTCGTTGGCAAACGCTCTCGATTTATGGATCGGTGTAGGAACTCCTGATTACCAGCAGGACCGTCAGACTCTTGCACTATTCGCTGAGTTTTCAGTACCGCTGCTAGACACACTGTTAATGGATGTGTCGATTCGTGATGAACGAGTCAACGATGACTCTCCTGCGGATCTAGATCAAACTACTTATGCCTTAGGGTTTAGCTGGACACCGCTTGACAATGCGACATTCAGAGCGTCTTGGAATTCATCGTTTATCGCACCTAGCCTGCCGCAGCTGTACAACTCACCAACCCTGCAAGGCCTGTCTCAGACAACAGACCCATTTACAGGTAGCTCAGAGTTCACAGCCAGAACCACTGGCGGCACCCGCTCTTTGCAGCCAGAGCAAGCGGATATTTGGAATATCGGTACAACTTTGTCATTCTTGGATGACGACCTAACCGTTAGCATTGACTACAAATACTTCGACTTCTCTGATCGCATCATCCGTCCTACTTCGCAAGAAGTGCTTGATGCCGAAGCTGATATAGCCGTCGCCAACGGCTTTGCCTTATCCCCTACCGGCTTAGCAGCGTTTGAAGCAGCCGGGCTTAACGACCCACGCATCCAGCGCAGCTCGAATCCTGGTCGCCTGTTGGAGCTGGTAGTTACTGATCAGTTAAACGCCCAGTCTATGGAATGGCGCGGTGCTGACCTCTCCGTAAACTACGGTTTTGACGCCAGTGAACTTCCATTCATCGGTGGTGATTATGGTCAGTTTAGCGCAGGTTTCGACGCCACTTATGTTGAAGCCTACGATTTCACTAGCTTCGTTGGTAACCAGATCAAAGGTGCAGGCAACCGTAATAACAGAGTTGCAGCCGTACCTCCAACTCCGCGCTGGAAAGCCAATGCGCGCTTTGCTTGGAACATGGATAACCATCAAGTGACAGTGTTTGGCCGCTACTTACATGGCCTAAACAACGTGCGTGACGGCGACCCGTTCTCATCCCCCGACCCAGCTACTCGCGGTTTCTTTGCACTGCTTGGGGTAACTAACCCAACTCCAGACGAGCTGGGAAGCTATACCACGTGGGATGTTCAGTACAGCACCTCGTTCGAGACGCTGTTTGACGGCAACACCAGCTTGCAGTTGGGCGCGCTAAACGTGTTCGATCGCGCGCCACAGGCGCTTGTCACGTTGGGCGGTTTAGAAACCAGTCTGTATGACCCAAGACTGCGAACGTTTTATGCTCGTCTAAGACATGAGTTTTAACTAGCAACAGTTCGAAAAAACCCCAGCCTAGCTGGGGTTTTTTTTGACTAAAACAATCAGTTCGACCTGCTCGAACCTTTGCTCAGAAAAAAATTGATTGACTAATATTGCGCCACTGTGAACCTACAAATTATTTTTGACCATTCATGTTAGATTTATAGGTTTTTAAAATAGTTCCCACCACCTACTGTTCTTTTTTCTAGACGCTAAAAGATTCTGACTTCGCTTTTACTAGACTTCACGCCTCACCTTTTAATTGTCAGTGAATTGAAAAATTCTAATAATTACAATCTATTGCAGCATTTTTTGGCATTTTACTACTCGACATCCTCATCCAAATAAATCTAACGTGCCTGCTCACACTCTATTAGCTTATTGTTTACAAGAGAATTCCAATCTATCCTCGGCGGCTGGTCTGCATTCTACCCAAGGTAAGAGACCGGTAAGAATAAAACTAAATGTTCGGTAAGTATTACTAACAAAATTAAAAATTTACCTACGCAAGAACCCGGAGAGACTCAATGCAATATACGTTTCCATACAAGCGCAGTTTGCTGTGCACGGCAATCTCACTATCCCTTCTCCCTATTTCAGGCGCTACTTTTGCACAAGATGCGGTAGAAGAAGTGATCGTGACGGGGTCATTCATACGTCGTTCTGAGGGCTTTACTCAAGCGTCAGCTGTAACCCAATTGACCGCAGACGACTTGGTTGCGCAAGGTACAATGAATATGGGCGAGGTTATCCAAAACCTAGCCTTCGTTAACGGCGCCGCGTCTTCGACAACCAATTCAATTCAAGGCACAAACTCACGGGAGTCTAATATAGACCTGCGCGGGCTTGGTGCCAGCTCAACCTTAACCCTGCTTGACGGCAAGCGGGTTGCCAACGAAAACGTCAACGCCATGCTGCCGCAAATAGCCATTCAACGCCTTGACATCGTGGCTGACGGAGCGGCCGCTCTGTATGGCTCGGAAGCTGTGGCAGGAGTGGTCAACTTTGTTCCGTACAAAAGCTACGACGGCTTAAAATTAGAAGCCTATACTGAGCAAGACTCTCGCGGTGACTATGACGAACAAAATGCACAATTTTTATGGGGTACGAACTTCGGCGGCGAACTTGACGTTGTGGTGGCAGGCTCGTTCAGAGATGCAGGACGTCTTGAATGGGCAGAGCGCCCCCTACTAACCCAAAGTGGTACCACTATTTCGGCATTCTCAAACCCTGGAACCTGGTCTGTCCCGGTGCGAGACGCCAATGGGCAGTACACTGGCGGTAGAGTAGGCAGACCTGACCCTAACTGTGGTGAAGGCCGCGATGCGATTCAGCCTGGAGTTGCAGCAAGCCCTAACGGCATTAGAGATGGCAACATTTGCCGGTTTGAGTTCGGTGACAACCGCGACTTCCGCGAAGCCTCACAAACCACCTCCCTGTATACCAACTTCAACTGGGAGAAAAGCGAAGATTTAACCCTGTCATCGCAGTTCTTCTACTCAAGACTGGCCAATATGTCGCCGTCATCCACGTCTAACCCAGGCGGCAGCCGAGTACCAGAGCTGCCAGTGGTGCGGGGTGAGATTCCTGGCAACTCCTTTCGCGCGGTAAACTCAGCGGGCATGCCTTTGTTTGGCATGGACGCTAATGGCGATGGTGTTCCAGATCGCGGTGCACAAGATCTTAACGGTGACGGTTTGCCCGATTATCTGCTGTCGGCTAACCCAACTGACCCATTGAGCGGCATCCCAATCTATGAAGATGTTGTCGCTTCTCGTATTCGTCCAATCGGCAAGGCAAACACCCTGTCTTCTGGCCATAGCGCCGACGGTGATAACTGGAGCGATACCAAAGACACTAACTTCCGCGCTTCGGTACAAGCCGATTTCAGCGTCCCATTTCTGGACGGCTGGGAAGGTATGGCGGCCTTTACCCACAGCTGGGCCGAATTCGATCTGATGTCCAATCAAAACTTTGACATCTCGGCGATGATTCAGGGCCTCAACTGTGACGTAGCCAATGATCGCGATGCCTGTTACAGCCCCTTTGCCATCGTCAACCCCAATGATTTAACTTCGGTTGCTGTTATGGACGCGGTAGCAGCCCGCGACCGCGAGCAAGAGGAAGATATCCTTCAGGTGTTCGATCTAGTCCTTAATGGCGAAGTCTCACCTGGAGGTTTCGAGCTTCCTGGCGGCGTCATGGCCATGGCAGTGGGCTATCAGCGCCGCATGGATGAGTTTACAAACACGCCTTCTGCGGTGGAAATTGCCGGCGATGCCTTTATCGGCACCCCTGAAAATGAAATCGTATTTGGTGCGAGACGTTCTGTGGATGCCTTCTTTGCCGAGATGGCCTTGCCCGTATTAGACTCTTTAGAACTCACTCTAGCCGTTAGAAACGAGTCTTTCAGCACCGGCCAAAGCTCTACCGACCCTAAGATTGGTGTAACTTGGGCGCCTGTTGACTGGCTAACCTTGCGCGCGACTACCGGTGATGCCTTCATTGCGCCTAGTTTGAATCAGCTCAATGCGCCAGAGGCCTGCGGTTTGAGCAACGCAGACGACCCATTTGGCCCGTTCTCAGGGTTCGTTACAGCGTGTCAGGCGGGCAACCCCAACCTGCAGAATGAGTCATCACAGACCTCGTCTTTTGGTTTTGACTTCAATCCTTTAGACAATCTGACAGTATCAATGACCTATAATCAAACTGAATTCGTCAACCGCATAGTGACTCAAACAGCAGCCCAGATTCTGGCCAATGACTTTTTCCAGTTCAGACAGGCAACGGGCGCAGGCCCTGGCAGACCGACCCTCGATCAGCTGCAGACGTGGAACGC
This sequence comes from Pseudohongiellaceae bacterium, assembly GCA_047617585.1. Lineage (GTDB taxonomy): Bacteria > Pseudomonadota > Gammaproteobacteria > Pseudomonadales > Pseudohongiellaceae > UBA9145. Next base: position 5,771 of record JBLGBD010000041.1, read on the forward strand.
CAACCCGGCTCGAGACACTCGAATCACCCGTTCTCCTAGCGATATCACCGAGATATCAGAAATTAGAACCGGTGCCTCGAATGCAGAATCGGTTGAGGTAGAGGCACTGGATATTCAGGGTACCTATACCTATGACGCCGGCGATATCGGTAATTTCCGAGTAAACTTGCAGGCAACTCAAATTGCCAGCTTCATGTATCAACAAGATGCCACCTCGCCGATGGTGGAAGCTGTAGGCAAGCAAAACTTCTTGGCTGGCGGCACTGCACCGGCGCTACCCGAGTGGAAGGCGAACCTAACCCTAGGCTGGACTCGCGGTGATCACGCCGCTACCGCTATCGTTCGCTATGTGGATGAGATGGCCTATGATGGCCCGCAAAACGCCTTCTTAGACCGCTTTGAGAACACCTTCCGGCCGCAGAATCTTGACACGATTAATGCTTGGACAGATGTCGATGTGGTGTACAACTACCGTGGTTTACAGCTGTTCGAAGGTCAAACCAATATTTCTATCGGCGCCCGAAATTTGTTTGACCGAGAAGCTCAACGCACCCCGATGTTGGCCGGCATAGTCGCTGAATTACAAGACGCACTAGGTCGAGTGGTTTATCTTCGAGCCAACTACGAGTTTTAGCGGAACTCTAAGTAAAATAAGGGGCGCCCTAGGGCGCCCCTTATTTTTATTTGGCACTCATCACTCTAGGCTATTTCACAAAGCATTAAGCGTTTGTTTTTTGGAACTGCTGCTTATTGAATTCAGGATAAAGCCTTTTCCGACACCCTGGGCATATTCCATGACTGAACTCTGCCGCAGAATGCTCTGAAATATACTTCTCTAAACTCAGCTATTTATCATTCTCGTCCTTTATACTTCTGCAGCTAGAGCAAATAGTCATCAAGCCATTCAAACTGATTTAGCACAGACTTCAATTCTTCGATTTGCTAAGCCTCAGCCTGAGCCTTAGTAAATGCCTGCCGTACGCGGTAAATTCGCCTGCCTTCAAGCAGGGACATAACCTGCTTCGCCAATTTTTCCAGAAACAGGATTTCCTGCTCGCTAAGCTGCCGCGGCACCGTGTCGAGTACACACAAGGTTCCTAGCTTTTGTGCCTCAGCCGTAACCAGTGGCACCCCAGCGTAGAAGCGAAATTTCGGGTCCTCTACAACCAAAGCGTTGGTTTGAAAGCGAGAATTTTCCAAGGCATCAGGAATAATCACTATAGAATCTTGCCGTATCGCATGGGCACAAAATGAGACGTTCCTGGGGGTTTGAAAAAGAGTGAGCCCCACTTTAGATTTAAACCATTGCCGCTCTTCATCCACTAAAGAGATTACAGCAATGGGTGCAGCACACAGCGCCGCCGCCAACTCAGTTAGCTGGTCGTAGCTGGATTCTGGTTCCGCATCCAGTATGCCAAACTCTCTAAGAACTTGAATTTATTCAGCTTCTTGACTTAATTCCATTGAGTGAGCCTCTCTACACATAGCGATTCCTTGCGGGATACTACTTGGGACTAATTAATCTTGACCAAACCCACTCGATTAGAGCTGCTTTGGTGGATCAGCAAATTATTGTCGTCGGTCACCCAAACATTTCGAATAATGCCTGCACCGGATGGTATGGCCCAACTTTGAAAGGATTCTGTACGTGGATTAAAGCGTACCAAAGCATCTGGCCTCATACCCGACTCGTTGTACCACACTACGTCATCAATAACCGCAATGGCATAGGGGTGTGAGGTAGGCCCGCTGGGCGAATCCCACTGTTTAATTTCACCTGATTGGGGGTCAAGTCGCCCTATTTTCCCCATGGTGGAATTGACGAACCAAATGATGCCCGCGCTATCTATTGCCAATCGGCGGATTCGAGTCCGCGCATTCGGCACCTCATAATACCTAATAGCTAATGTATCAGGGTCAACCGCGCCAATTTTATTCGTGCCATTAAACGCAACCCAAACTACCCCATTGGCAGCGACTTGAATGCCATAAGGGCGCGGCTCGCTAGGAACCTCTTTCACTTCACCAGTGGCTGGATTTAAGCGGCCAAGCACTCCCGCCTGCTGGGCCGTAAAGTACAAGTTACCGTTAGGGTGAAAGGTTGCCGTGTGCGGGTCTCGAGCCTGGGTTTTGTATTGGGTTACTTCGCCAGTCGTCGGGTTCAACATACCAATAGTGGCGTTGCTATTACCGGTATACCAAATGTTTCCCTCCTTATCTGGCAATATCGAGTGCGGCTGTGAACTAGGGGGCAGTTTAAATTCTTCCATTATCCCGGTGTCAGGATCTAATCGCCCGGTGAGACTTGCCCACATCCCAGTCCACCAAATTGAGCCATCTGGCGCTTCTACAGGATCTCTAGCCCGTTGTCCTAAGGTGGGAACAGTCCATTCGATGATTTCTATTTCAGTATCACCGGCGATTAAATTTGGCCGCCGTGACGTGTCTTCAGGGTAGTGTTGTGCGAGATAGGTCGCAATCGTGGTTGCCTGGGCATCACTGAGTTCAATCATGGTCGAAAACAGTTCACGCCACTGCTGTGCAGTGCTATAGCCAGCCGCGCGAGTGATAGTGGCTACGCTGTGACAAGTTGAGCACAACTCCTCAACCAGCTGCTTGCCAGAGCCCTCGGGCAATGCAGCAGTGGCTGGGGTTTGAGCAGTTGTTGGCATACTTAGCTGAAGTAATATGACACCCAACCCATACAAGGCAATTTCTTTCATGTCTGATCTCTACTCCTCCAATGGATAATTAAAACTAACGCTAAGCACCCGCAACAGCTGCGCCTTACCAACCCACTGCTTGACCATCCTTGCGGTGATCTGACCCAGCGCGGTAAATTCCATTCACCGGATGGTCTTCATCAATACTTGTTTGATTCATCATCGGCGCCGGCAAGTTAGGGTCTTTAGTGAACAGAACCCCCTGATATCCGCCAACGCTGCCGCCGTTAACTCCCCTCACGTCATGCCCTTTGTTCTGTAGCGCCCGCCCAACTAATTGGTAGAGATTCTCCTCCAGCGACAATACATTCGAGTTTTGACTGTGGGTAAAGCGCGCCGCATCGGTAGTCATTTGAACGTTCATACCATGATCTATGACATTCACCATATGCTGGGCATGGGTTTCAGGCTGCACCGAACCTCCCATATTACCGAATGTCATCAGCGGCTCTCCGTCCTGCATTACAAATCCGGCGATAATCGAATGAAAAGGTCTTTTGCGGGGTGCCACAACATTCGGATGAGTTTCATCGACGCTAAAGGCGACCCCTCGATTGTGTAACACCATACCGTAAGGAGGGATAGTGACACCGCTGCCGTAAACCGAAAAAACACTGTGGATAAACGACACCATGTTGCCCCAGCGATCGGCAGTGGTCAGATAAATTGTGCCTCCGTCTAGGCCTCCAATCACAGAAGGCTCGGCGGCGCTGGCCATATCGATTCTCTCGCACAGTGAGGCTGCGTACTGTTTTGATAGCAGGTCATCTAAAGGCACATCGCTAAACTTCGGGTCGGCGTTATAGGCATATAGGTCTGAGTACGCGAGCTTTTTGGCTTCGACCATAAAATGCCAGTAGTCTGGATGAGACGGACCTAAGGCCTTTAGACTCAAGCCATGAACCGGTGCGCAAACTTCAAGAATATTAAGCATTTCAAGGGCAGCAAAACCCTGTCCGGGCGGTGGCAACTGATAAATATCATAGCCATGGTAAGAGGTGGAGATTGGATCGACCCACTCCGATTCAAACGCCGCCAAATCGCCGTGGGTCATGACCCCACCTTCACTGCTAATTTTAGCCACTAGGGCATCGGCAATGTCGCCCTTGTAAAAAGCAGCCCGGCCCTGTTTCTGAATTAAGCGCAAAGCAGCGGCAAGGTCGGGGTTTCGGATCAAACTGTAGAGCTTGGGAATCTCATCATCAACAAAGAATGTCTCAACAGAATCAGGGTCTGAGCGCAGCTTCGCTTCCACTGAGACTAAGTCTCGATGACGCCGCTCAGATTGGCCCCAGCCCTCTTCAGCGATCTGCACTGCTCTAGCAAAAGTTTCGCTAAACCCCATAGTGCCGAACCGAGTTAACAGCGCATCGTAGCCTGATATCGCCCCCGGCACGGTGGCCGCATTAACCCCTGAACCAGGAATGCGCTCCACCCCTAAGGTATCTTTAAAGAACGCGGGCGTCCACGCAGCGGGGGCAAACCCTGCTGAGTTTAATGCATAGAGCTTCTTATCTTGGGCGCTCCACACTAAGGCAAAAAGATCCCCAGCAATGCCGGCATCGTTTTGTGAGGTGACATCCAACACTGCCGCAGCAGCAACAGCGGCATCAATTGCATTGCCTCCTTGCTGAAGTATCTCTAACCCGGCTTGGGCCGCAAGCGGGTCGCTGGTGGCAACTATGCCGTGGCGCGCCATAACTTCTGACCGCCCTTGGCCGGCAAAACCCTGTGCTCTGGTACCAGGGACTGCAACAATATTGGCGGCAGGGTTTGCCTTGCCTGAGGTTGGTATGCCGAAGGGATGGTCAGATTGAGCGGATGCTGAGATAGCTGTCAGTCCAATCACTATTGTTAGCGCTGTCAGGGTTGCGGGCCTAGCCATGCCCAAGCATCTAGTTATGCCCAAAAGGTTCATCGCGGCCTTAGCGGGCTGACAGATATTCACAGCCACCTTACTCCGTCTCAAGATCAAACTTATACCCTCGCTATTAACTAAACCAAACCTTCTCATATGCCATCACCTTACTTTTACTGTTTGAACTAATGGGGATGCTGACGCAAATGGGCGGCCAACAAATCTTTACCATAATCATTGCCGTTTGGCGTTCTTACCACTGTATGGATGTGATCTCGAGAAGGTACTCCAGGCTGGTTTTTATCAGTCGTTCCAACTGGGTTCTGATGATCGAACTCTATCAGTATTACTGGGCTGTGAATGCGGTAGTAAAACACCGCCGCCGGATCAGTCTCGCCTACCCAAGAAAAATAAGTGTCATCAAGATGCTGGGCTATCTGCGCCATGGTGACCTGAGAATGGCCATCCTTCATGTTGCCTATATACAGCTCAATCAAACGCAGTAGTTCAACCCGCTGCACAGTGCTTAAATCACTCCCTTTAAGTCCAGCGTAATCAAGCAACAAATTATCGGCATTGGCCGCTGCCACTTGGTTATTGCGATCTTTGAGGCGAGTTGTGGTTGCTTTGGTTAATTGATCGTGGGAGAAGCTCTGCGCGAAAAGCAGACCAACATTTTGTTCTTGCTGCAGAATTGTGCTGCCACGATAGCGCCCACCTTCGATCGTGACAGGTTCACCTCCCCAAAAAGCTGGCGTCATAACTACCTGATCGCCAAGCACAAAGAAATTAATCACCAGATGGTGGCCATCTAGCTGCCAGCCCCAAGGCTCCGCCTCGTCAGGAATACCCATCACAGTTAAGTAATATTTTTCTTCACCGTAACGAATAGGCTCAGCGTTTAGCTCGAGCAGCCGCTGCTCGGTTCTCATAATTTTGCGAACATTTTCTAAGCCTCTAGTGCTAAGAGAGGCCTCGATGAGCGCCCACGCCGAGGATTTTTGAGACTCATTCATCTCTTCAAGACTTAAGCCGTAACGGGGAAAGATTCCAACATCGACATTGGACCAGTTGCGCCACTCGGGGTCATCCACGGCGAACTGGACCTTACCTAAAGCGATTGTGTCTATGCTGCGGAGAAAGCTCTCTGCGGCTGTTTTGATAGGGGCGGTTGTGACGCCGGTTGAAACTATTGGGAACAGGCCACTAAGTTTTCCTGCTGTGGTGGTCACACCCACGAACGGCTCGCTAAGGGATTTGGCCAGAGCCTTAGTGAAAATACTTTTAGTATTAAGCAAGCTATTGGAATATTCAGTTTGCGACTGGGCAGAAGCGGCGGCCCCCAAAACGGCAACGGCAACGGGGGTCACAATAGCGGCTAAACAGCTAGCAAAACGTCTCATAAAAAGCCTCTTCGGGCAGTTTTTCGTAAGCCTAGGCTAACTCGGCAGCAGCTACGCTGCAATCTTTGTGTGTCGAATCTGAGGAAGGGTTTGTTATTATAGAATCTTGAGTTTTACTGCGAAGGCAAGCCAGCGGCTTTAGGGATGATTTTGGGCAAATCTAAGGCGCATTATTGCCACAGAACGAGTATCCGCTACTCGGCCATAACTCGCGCTAAAGCGTCTTGATCGCGCCACTTGCCGCCCCACAGGCGCAGGCCATAGACCAAGGCAATCGCCAGTAGCATAATCACAAAGGTGATCCAAGACACTTTTGGGCCATATTCAAACACTCTGATTATGAAGTACTGAGCAACCAGCATGGCCCAATGCAATGACACTGACGCCATCATTAACCAGCGAGTATCACCGGCGCCGCGAAGCACGCCACCAGACACCAAAATAACGGCGTCTGCCATGGCATAAGTAGAAAGACCAATCATCATAAACGCAGAAAGCTCTCTAATCTCAGAGAAGTCGCCGGTTGGGGGCGCAAACACCTCCACCAACGGATAACGGAAGGTTACATACAGCGCCGCCAGCACGAAAGAATAGGATAGGCCCAGCAAAAACCCGGAGGCAATCACTTGGTTGGTACGGTCCATATCTTGAGCGCCGACAAACCTGCCAATCAAGCTGATTACGCCAATATTTAGCCCCATCATAGGAATGAACGAAAGCACGTCCCAATTAAACACAATCGCCGCCGATGCGCCTTGAACAATGCCGTAAGATTGAAACATCAGCAGGAACAAATTGAACGCGGCCACATTGAGAAATAGCTCAAGCCCAGAGGGAAACCCTAAGCGCAGAAACCGCTTTAGAATACCCCAGTCCACAATATAGGAATCTCTTACTGAAAACCTATCTAGGTGCTCTGCTTTGAAATAAAAGATGACAAATAGAATCAAGGCGAACAAGGTGGCAATGATTGTTGATATTGCCGCGCCTTCTATCCCCATTACCGGAAAACCAAACTTACCAAACACCATGGCATAACAAAGAGGAACATTTAAAATTAGACCACACACGTCACAAACCATGACAACGTAGGACCTGCCAATACCCGCGAAATAGGATGAAATGCAAATCTTCGCCAATGTGATTGCAGCTCCCAACATTAGCAACAAGTAATAGGTTCTCTCTAACTCAAGCTGCCTAGGATCATGGCCCATAGTCTCAAAAATACCGGAGACGAGATAAGTGATGACAGCAAGCAACGGCAAACTTAGTGCAACCATCACCATCCCTTGAGTCACAACTTTAGGGCATTTAGCTAACTCACCTGCGCCTAAATACTGTGCAGCCAAGGCATTGGAATAAGACAACACGCCGGAGAAAAAACAGAACGAGAAAAATGCAGCAACTCCGCCGCCTAGCGCTGCCGCCATATGGACCGGATCTATTTGAGACAGGAAATAGCGATCGGTGAAAATCATCACCGCAAAGGTGCCTTGAGAGATCACCATAGGCAGAGCAATACTCAGCAGTTCTGCCAAGGTACGCTTGTTAATATTGAGATAGTTTAATAACACGTGGTTTTTCCAAACAGCTAAGGGGCTGACTAAGGAGCCTTGAGCACATGGGTCTGCAGTAAACGACGACCCACCTACCACGCCAAATGGACGATTTCAGACTTTATAAGCTGAGCACAAAACGGCGACCCCTTCAGGGTCGGCGAGGATAATAGGTGATGTAATGGGCTAACTCAACCCTAAACTGGGACGCCTTCAGGGATTGACCTTAACAGTCATGCCCTAACCGCTATGCCCCTGCAAATCTTGCCACTAGCTACTTAATTGATTGAGAAACTGGCAAGTCTGCACTACAGTCATAGCCTTGAAGCGGGCATCGATCAGTCCGCTTATTTCTTAGACTGATAACGCCTTAAGCCGCGACTTACTGAGGTCAACACATCACCATGGGCACTAAACTCGCGATCATTTGCGGCATTTTACTGCTGCAACTAACGGCCCTTGCGCAAGATGAACTTCCTGTAGCAGATAACCATGTGCATGTGCGGTCTCAGCGGGCAGCAAATGCCTGGCAGCAGATTGGCAAAACGAATCCCGAACTTGCCAACCCTGCGGCCGAGCGACTAACCCTGGCGCAAGATGTCCTGCTGGATTTAAACCTTGGCGGAATAGAACGGGCACTGCTTGTCTCAGAAGCCCACGTGTTTAGTATGGCGGAACTCAACCCCAGCGGTGAGTACTCACTGGTGCAGGCGGAAAATAATTTTGTTGCCGCACAAGTTGCCGCAGCGCCCCACCGTCTCGCCGGACTATGTGGTTTAGACCCATTGGCTGACTATGCCCTGGAAGAAGTGCAGCGCTGCGCCCAAGTTCTGGGACTGAACGGGGTAAGCCTGCATTTCAGTGATTCGAACATAAACCTGAGAAGCGGTGAGCACTTGGTGAAACTGGCTGAGTTTTTTGAATTTTTGGAAGCTCTCGATTACCCTGCTCTAATTCATTTAGCCACCCGCAATCCTTACTATGGTTCTGTTGACGTCAAGCTATTCATCGACAACGTGCTGGTAGATTCGCCCTCTGTCGATATTCAAATAGCACATTTTGGCGGCTACAGGGAGTTTACTCTGCAAACCGATAGAGCGATGAGTGAGTTCGTCAAGGCTTTTTCAGATGGCCGGCTACAGCCGTCGAGACTGCAGTTTGATTTGGCAAACACTCCGCCGTTTCCTGCTACCCAAGCCGCCGCACAGAACCAAACTCGGCAGAGAAGTCTCAGCGCAATGTACGCCCAGCGTATCCGCCAACTAGATCCACAGCAGGTATTGTTTGCCTCGTCGTGGTCAGAAAAACTCGACCGCAATAGTCGGTTAGTGATAACCCAAATCAAAACTGAATTAGCCCTGAGGCCGCAAACCATCGCAAGCTTTTTTAGCTCATCAAGCCGGTTTTTGGAAAAATGATACCACTCGCATTTCGGCGCTAACGACACTGCCCCTAGCTTTGGGACCTAAAAGTTTTCATACTGGGCCAATAGTGTTTTTCGATATTTCAATTTTTTATCTATTTCTGGAGTTGCTATGAATACTGAACTTACACAAGCCGCTGTTTTGCCGCGGCGTTTTGTTATCGCCGGCTTAACCTTCTTTGGGTTATTGCTCTCACCGTTGCTTAGAGCACAGTCTATTGATGATGTTGTGTTGAATGTTTACAAAAGCGAAACCTGCGGCTGCTGTGTGGGCTGGATTGAGCACATGGAGGCCAATAGCTACCATTCCACTATTTCCCATCCAACTGACCTAGATGCAGTCAAACAAGAACTAGGGGTAAAACCCCAATGGGCATCTTGTCATACCGCGGTATCGAAAGAAGGTTTTGTGTTTGAAGGCCATATTCCGGCTAAGTTCATCGACCAGTTTCTGGCGAATCCGCCGGCCGGTGCGTTGGGATTAACTGTACCTGGAATGCCAATCGGCGGCCCCGGCATGGAAATGGGCAATCGATTCACGCCTTACGATATTCTGTTGATGAACACTGATGGCACTTCCAAGGTCTTTGCCAGCATCAAAAGCGCCCTTGATCAGTAGTTAGATTTCTCCGCGCCGAGCTGCTTGAATCATGTTGTCCGCAGCGCGGAAGGCAAGCGCCATAATGGTCATAGTGGGCTGACCGCGACCGGATGTCACCATGCTACTGCCATCCACCATAAACAGGTTGGGCACGTCATGGGAGCGGTTAAAGCGGTCAACAACTGAGGTGTCCGGGTTATCACCCATGCGGCAAGTTCCCAGCAGATGCACATTGCCGCTTTGACCGCTCTCAGGATAGGAACCGCGGATGTTTTTGGCCCCAGCCGCTTCCATCAATTCAATAGACTTGTCCTTAAAAAATTTCATGGTCTGAATATCATCAGGATGGTCTGAATAGGTACAGCGCAGTGCAGGCCTGCCCCACTTATCCGCAATCTTAGGGTCAAGACTGACGCTGTTGGTCGCCAGTGGCAGGGATGTGGTATGACCATCGAACGCCACTGCATGGGTGAACTCATGGTTCAGATTTTTCTTGAAATCACTGCCCCAGCTTTGGCCGCTAAAAATACTGGAATTGAGCGCAAAACCCATGGGCACACCGCGGGATGGATGGCGTGAATCGATACCGCCGCCACCATAAAAACCCAGACTGCTATCAAGCTCGTAAAAATCGTGCACCACCCGAGTGGCGGGAATACTCTTATGACCATTAACGGGCTCATCCATCAACCCGGCGACAGTAGAGTAACCGTTGAACATTAAGTTCTTGCCCACGAAGCCTGACGAATTTGCCAAGCCATCGGGAAACCGACTGGAATCTGATAGTAATAATAACCGTGGGGTCTCAGCGCCATTCGCGCATAAAACGATGGCTCTGCCCCGCTGCGACTTCTCTGTACCGTCGGCCTCCCAATAAACAACCTGGGTTGCTTTGCCTGCGTCATTGGTTTCGATTCTATTGACCGTACAGCCGGTACGAAGCTCACAATTTCCCGAGGCTAAGGCAAGGGGAATCATGGTCGCCATTGATGATGACTTGGCATTTACCTCACAACCAAAGCCATTGCAGAAACCACAGTGAATGCATCCCGGTCTGCCATTATGGGGTTGTGAGAGTATAGCCACCGGTGCAGGATAGGGATTAAGCCCTAATTTTTTAGCGGCTCTTTCAAGTAGCACTCCCGGAGATTTTACCGGCATTGGCGGGCAGGGGTACTCTCTTGATCTGGGTGGATCCCAAGGCCCCTGCAAACCGGAGACGCCAATCTCCCAATCGACTTTAGTGTAGTAAGGTTCAAGCTCAGCATAGGTTATGGGCCAGTCCGCGAAATTAGTTCCTGCGATAGTGCCTTTGACACTAGCTTCGATAAAGTCTATTTCCCGCAGGCGCCAAAAATTACCAGAAAAATGCACGCTGCTGCCGCCTACATTATGGGCATAGCCAAGAGATTCTCTAGGGCCCTTAACGGCGACCTCCGCTTCTGTTTTTCTAAAGGTCTGCGGATGCCCTTGGCGCGCCCCCCAGGTTAGATCATTATTGTGATCGTAGCCCCATTCGTCGTGTTTAAAATCACCTGCCTGCAAATGTGGCCCCTGTTCTAGAACGACCACCGAAAAACCTGCTGTGGATAATTCTTTGGCAACAATTCCCCCAGCCGCGCCTGAACCGACAATAACAAAATCCACTTCTTCTTGATTTGAAAAGCTAGCCTGGGCCATACCTTATTCTCCCCGCACTGCATAATCAGCATCATAAAATCCGAACGGTGGCGCCCACGCATGCTGGTCATCAAAGCCAATTAGTTCGTAGCCAAGCTTGTTTTTATTGCCCCCATAGCTGGGTAAAGAAAACATCCCGGCGATAGTAAGGTAGCGAATAGTGGCGAAAAACGCTGTGTTTTCGATCTGGGAAAGCAATTCATCTTGTTGGGTGGCGGTAAGGTCGGCAAAGTAAGAAACTGAATATTCCAAAGCGGCGTTGTATTGAATCTCACGAAGAGCAGCACGAACATTGCTGTACTCTTCATCACGATTGTCGCCGAGAACAGCGTCAATAAAATATATAACACCCGCTTCTTCAGCCCCCGGGGTTTCGTCACTGGGGATAATCCGCGACGCAATCGCTCTAAGTTCTCTAGCCTCGATGGCGGTGAGAGTTGTAAACTGCTCCATGTCCGCGTTAATGGCTTCATCTGCTTGCTTACAGGCCGCTAGGATTCCCGGCGCCGCCAATACGATGAATGATCCTTTCGCAAGAGTTGAAGTTGATTGTAAAAAAGCACGACGGGTAAACTGATTTGTAGGCATGAACTCATACTCGCTGCTAATCGAGGTTACTCTGAGGAGTAACCGAAGTTAAATTATTCTACCACGGGCGTTTGCACTTACAAGTCAGGCCGCCTGCTTGGCAATTTACCAATGTTAAACCCAGCGCCAAGCCTGTTTGAGGATTGTGGTTAAGCAACAAAGCTGTAGCAACACCCTAAAGCGGCCCCTCTTTATCAAAAACCGATATCGCAAACTCGCCAATAACTAGCGAATACCGCCTCTTTACACCAACTCTCCTTACTAGAAAATCATAAACTTTAATTATTACAATGACTTAAATTCTGGCACAGTTACTGCTTCAGCTAACCATATACAGCGGACAAACCGCAAAGATCAATTGCCATACATTTTGGAGGTTGCCAGAAATGAAAAAACACAACACCGCAGCTGGCGGTAAATCCCTAGCCTACAGAGCGGCTTTAGTCGCGGTTATCTCGGTGTGCGTGGTCCTGGGTGTGATCGGACTAATCCTGCCTATTATCCCAGGTCTCCTATTCTTGGCGTTGGCGGTTATGCTTGCTAGCAAGCTTTCAAATCGTATCGCTCGCTGGGCAAACAAAGTTCCCTTATTTAGGCGCTGGTCGAAACCCGGTTACGCTGTTGACGACCTGTCGACTGCTCAGAGGCTAAAGTTAGCTTTCTGGTTTAGCGCCAGATATACAGTGGATAGCTTGAGCACTATTTCACGTCGGCTACATCCGCGAGGCAAAACCCAATAGTGCGGGCTGTGGCGATGTAATTAGGGTGAGTAGGCGAATTGCCCCAGCGGGCCAACACACCGTCTATCTTCCTTTAAAAGACCATAATCTATGGTATTTACGCACTAAAAATAAGCGAACCCGCGGTTAAGCCTCCTGATTAGACACCCACCCCTCTTCTGTGCGCCTCGTAATTGTGCGCCCCGCAATTTACCGACGAATCAAAGTAGTGCCAAATGCCCAAAGAGATCTCTTTAATGCACAAATTAGTGGCTTAAACTACCAAAAAACACCCATAGACAGCTTGTTGGGCTTAATTCATTTCAAGTAATCATAATATTGCACAACTATTGGGCTTTGACGCCCTACAAGTGGGCTAAACGCTAGACTTTTGCCAGCCGCGCTCTTATGCTTGGTCGTAGATTGGGTGTTAAATAGGTTCCTAACTTTAGGGGTTAGGCTTATTGCTCTATCAAAATAAGAAAATGAGCTCCCTAAACGCTCTAGATCTTTGATACTAAATAAAGGGGAAGTAAATGTTTAAACAACCAAACTTGGCAAAAAGGGTTCTCCCTACTGCCATTGCGCTTGGTTTATTGGTACCTGCAGGTTTTGCACCTGTTGCCTTTGGACAACAAGCGAATGATGTTGAAGAAATCGTAACTATCGGCTCACGTCGCCCACAGCGAAGTGCAGGCGATTCATCAGTACCCGTTGACGTGATTTCTGGCGATGAATTCGTCAACATGGGTTTTGCTGACTTAGATGAGATGTTGAGAACGTCCGTTCCTTCATACAACGTTCAGCGTAACGCCATCTCTGATGCTGCAACAATTGTGAGACCGGCCAACTTACGTGGCCTGCCACCCGATAACATTCTTGTCCTAGTAAATGGCAAGCGGCGTCACCGTTCAGGCGTTATCGCCGAGCTTGGTGGCTCTCTTTCAGCGGGTTCACAGGGTGCTGATATTTCAGCCATCCCAGTGCTTGCGTTCAAACAAGTAGAAATTTTACGTGACGGCGCCGCGGCACAATACGGTTCAGACGCTATTGCTGGCGTAATGAACTTCGTACTTAAAGACTCTCCAGACGGTTTCTCTATGGATGCCCGTGTTGGTGAGTTTGGCGAAGGCGACGGCGGACTAGAGCAGATCATGGTGAACTTTGGTCTACCTTTAGGTGACGACGGTTTCATGAACGTAACTGCCAGCGCCATGCAGCAAGAAGCCACTAGCCGCTCCGTGCAGCGAACTGATGCCAGCGTTCTTACTGCCAGTGGTAATACAGCGCAGCGCGGTAGCGTTTTGAACCCTGCTCAAGTTTGGGGTGCGCCAGAGGTCAGTGATAACTGGAACGTATTCTTCAATTCCGGCATTGAACTGTCTTCTACGCAAGAAGTGTATGCCTTTGGTAACTACGGCCAGCGTCAAACTGACGGTGGATTCTTCTACCGCAATCCAAACTCTCGCGGTGGTGTATACACAAACGGCAACACTCGCGCGATTGTTGACACCAACATTGCACGGGGTTCAACTAACCAGACCTCTACCTGCCCAGCGCTAACTTCACCAGGTTCTGGTGGCAACGGTCAGCCGTTTAACGCAGCAGTTGTTGCAGCTGACGAAGCGGCCTTGAACAGCCTTCCTGGTAACTGTTTCGTATTGAACTCAATCCTACCAGGTGGTTACACACCATCGTTTGGTGCGGGCCTTAAAGATGCGAGCATCGTTGCTGGTATCCGTGGTGAGTTCTCTCCTAACTTCAAATACGACTTTAGCGGAAGCTATGGCCGTAACGCGGTTGCTTTCCGTATTTCAAACTCTTGGAACCCATCGAATGGCCCAGACGGCATTGTTAATGGCGCACTCCAGCAAGGGTTTGAACTGGGTAGCAACATCCAAACTGAAACTAACTTCAACGCAGACTTTGTGTACACACTGCCTGTTGATGGGTTAGCGTCTGATTTAAGCATCGCGTTTGGCGGTGAGTGGCGCAACGAGATTTTCGAAACTATTGTTGGTGAAAAAGCATCTTGGGAAGCTGGCGACTACGCCTTCCAAAACGTAAACGGCTCTAACACCTATAGTGACGGATTAACTCCTCTGCCAAATCTGAGCATTGGTGCTCATGGTTTCGCCGGTTTCAGCCCTGAGCAAGCGGGTCTATGGAATCGTAAAAACATTGCCCTCTACACAGACGTAGAAGCTGATATCACTGACGCCTTCACGGCTGGCATTGCACTTCGTTACGAAGACTTCGACAGCTTTGGTAATGTGACGAACTTTAAAGTATCTGGTCGCTATCGCATAACTGACGATTTGACTGTTCGTTCATCTTACAACACTGGTTTCCGTGCGCCGACTCCTGGTCAAGAAAACGTCACTAAGCTTTCTACTATCACAGTAAATGGGGAGCTCCAGCAGCGTGGTCAAATTCCACCAACCAACCCAATTGCTCAATTCTTGGGTGCAGAAGCGCTTGATGCAGAAGATTCATCAAACTTTTCTGCGGGTTTCGTGTGGGAGGTCACTAACAACTTGAACGTCACAGTTGATTACTTCAACATTGAACTGGAAAATCGTATCTCGCAAACAGGTACTATTGACATCAATGGCCGCCCTGTACCAGCTGGCATTGACTGCCCTGGCGCAAGAACCAACCCAGTGGGTAACCTCGCGCTTTGCTTGCAAGAAATTGGCGTACCTGGTGCATCTGACTTGAGTTCAGTGTCTTTCTACACTAATGACTTTAACACCACCACAGAAGGTGTTGAAATCGTTGGATCGTACAACGTAGACTTTGGCGATGCTGGTAACGGCGTGTTGAACGCAGCGTGGACTTTCATCCAAACTGATGTCGATAACGCAGGCCAAGAGGTTGACCGTAACCGCGTGGTAGACCTTGAAAACTTTAACCCAGAAAATCGTGGCGTATTCACCTATAACCACTTTATCGGTGACTTCCGTTTGTTAGCCCGTGCTAACTTCTACGATGATTGGGTAACTTCAGGTAACAGTGGTGATACTACGCCACGTGGTGTTAATGGCACAGGCTACACGCTTGATTGCACAATTAACTCTGATGGTTGCTACGACGGCGAATGGGTCTTCGACCTAGAAGCCGCTTACACTTGGAATACTAACTACACATTCATCCTAGGTGCTCAGAACGCATTTGATCAAGATGCGCCGCTTGACCAAGATAACCTAGACGGAACTATCGGATCTGGTAACAGATTCGCTGGATCAACTCCTTGGGGCTTTGAAGGTCAGTTCTTGTATGGCCGTGTAAATATAAACTTCTAAGTGGAAGTTACAGTTTCGTGAGGTTTGACCTCACAGGCTAAAAAACAAAAAGGGGAGCATTTATGCTCCCCTTTTTTTTGGTAGGGACACTCATAACTTAATAACTTAACCATTCTTAGATTAACGACCGAAACATTTCCTTCATAGCAAAGCGATTAAAGTAGCTCTCTCTTTGGTAGGGACACTCATAACTTAATAACTTAACCATTCTTAGATTAACGACCGAAACATTTCCTTCATAGCAAAGCGATTAAAGTAGCTCTCTCCATATCTTGAATTTAATACTCACTAAGTTATTAAGTTATGAGTGTCCCCTAAGACTGTGAATTTAATACTCACTAAGTTATTAAGTTATGAGTGTCCCCTAAGACTGAAAGCGCTGGCGCACAAGCCGAGAACGTTCTGCTGATTTTTGGTGCTTAAAACCCGAAGCCCGACTATTGTAGAGACTCTAAACATAACCGTACTCTCTTAAAAGCAGCGAACCTTTAACCCCAAAAGCGCTGTGACAAACAATCACGGCTGTATCTGTTTAGGATAATTAGTTCTACGCACCAATTAAGAGTTGGTTTACAAGGCTCACTGCTTGCCGCAACTGCCGCCTGCCTAAGACAGACCAAAACCCGGTCGATACTGTTTTTCTAGAAAGGCATTAGCACCGTCATCATTGGTAAAGCGCATGTTGGCGCTGTCGTACTGCAGGACTTTATTCTCGCTGGCCCTGAGCGTTGCCACATTGCCTAGCAGCATGGTTTCGGTCAGTCGAGCTGCATAGTCAAAGTTTGATGTGGTTTGCTTGCTGCGATCCTTAATGGCATCGATCCACTCTTGATAGATCCCCGGCGAGCGGTCCATCGTCTTGGCGGGTGTTGGGTAGGCCATATGCCGCGTCTCGGGAATTAGACGCGGGTTTCGACCATAAACACCGTGCATCAGAGTATTGTCATCGCCCACTATTAACACCCCGCCGTCGTTATCGCCCATCTGGCGGCCATTTTCAATCAGCTCGGGCCGCTCGGGCATTAAGCCGCCGTCATACCACGTCATCTTCACACTGGGCCTGCTGGCAGTTTCGGGAAACTCAAAGTGAATCTTCGACGCAATTGGAAAGGTTTCCATCTCTCGTCCAAACCGGCTAGAGCTGGCGGATATT
>JBLGBD010000042.1:0-22724 GCA_047617585.1 Pseudohongiellaceae bacterium
GAAAAACCCGGGTGGTATTTTTCATGATGAGTCGGGCACCAACTGGCCGTTTGTGGCCGATACTGCGATTAGTTGGTTTGTCCCCACCCTCATTTATACATTCGCACTGTTTACGATAGCCGCTATTGGCTTACGCCTCATCCGTACGAACATTCGAAAATACCGTGCTAAAATAAATCCCCGCAGCAAAGGTCGCCCGCCGGGAAATCGCCATGAATAGAAGCGGTCTAGCATGAGCCAAACACAACACGCTCTTTTCGTCTGGATTGAGAACTCAAACTGCAGCCAGATGACACAGGCATTCACGGCTATATTAGGCGGCGATGCAGGTTCTTTTGTCAGAGCCAAAAGCCACACCATTTGGGCTCTGCACAATCCTAAATACCTTAGTGGCGATGAGTGCCAATTAGTAATAGATCAAATACGCTATCGTGTTGCTGCTGTTCTCATACGCCTAGATATTGCGCCAAAACACTAAACTTACAACCGGACGATTCCATGCTCAAATTAGAACTTAGACCTTGGTGGATGAATGGCATTCTGCTGTTCTGCGCTTTCATGACATTTATTTACCTGCCGTGGGATGTTTTCATCAAACCACTCGAGCAAGATCAGGAGGTGTGGTTTGGCTTAATGTTCACGGGCTGGGCGGCTAAGTTCGGCGCACTATTGCACTGGGTAGTTTATGGCGCTGGCTTCTGGGGCTTCTTCAAAATGAAATCTTGGATACATCCTTGGGCTGCTGTCTATGTGGGCCAGATCGCCTTCGGCATGCTGCTATGGAGCGCCCTGGGTGAGAGAAGCTCCGGCATCATAGTAGGCGCTGTGGTTGCTCTTGCGTTTATCGCATTGGCCATCGCGCTGCTGCGTAGTAAACAGTGGTTTCAATCTCACCCTGAGCCACAGGAAATTGAAAGTTAAGCGGCGGTTCTACAAGTTGATGAACTGACTGGGCTCATCGCTTGAAAATCATGGTTTCTGCGCTTGGCCCAGTACGCTATTCTAAAGCAGGGTTGCTACCTGGCCGTGGCGGCAAAAACTCAGGAGACAGCAATTGGCACAATGGTTAGAAAAAATTGAACTTACAGGCAGGCTAGTAACGCTTCGGCCTATGTCCCTACACCACGCAGATGCGCTGGTGGCCGCATCCAATGATGGCAATTTGTGGGAGCTTTGGTACACCGGCGTACCGTCTGCGCAAACTATCGATACCTACATGGAAAAAGCCTTAGCCGACGCTGCGGCAGACAAAGCTTTGCCGTTTGTCGTTATCGACAATGCCACCCAATCTGTTATCGGCTCTACCCGCTATTTTAATGCTGAACAAAACCACCGCCGGCTTGAGATTGGCCATACCTGGTACAGTAAAAACGCGCAAAAGACCGGCATCAATACTGAGTGTAAATGGTTGTTGCTAAACCATGTCTTCGAAACCCTTCACTGCGGCTGCGTTCAGTTCAGAACTCACTGGCACAATCACGCTTCACGTAATGCCATCGCAAGACTAGGCGCCAAACAAGATGGCATACTGCGCAACGATCAGGTGGATGCTGCAGGCGCGTTTAGAGATACCGTAGTTTTCTCCATTATTGAACATGAATGGCCTACAGTTAAGCAGTCTTTAGCGTATAAGATGAATCGTAGCAAAGCCTAAGACTCAGCTCTGTCCCACGGGATGACATTTTTCTTGATTACAAGGCGCGCAGTACTAACCTGGCTTGGGGGCTTAACTCTCTCAGCACCTTTAACAGTTGTTGCGCAGCAAACGAGGCCCAGTAAGATGTATGGTTTAATTGGCAAGATGATCGCTCTAGAAGGCAAGCGAGACGAATTAGCAAACATTCTGATCAACGGTGTTGCCAATATGCCAGGCTGCAAAAGCTACATCGTTGCCAATGATTCGGCGGATGTAAATGGGCTATGGGTCACGGAAGTGTGGGAAGACAAAGAGAAACACGCACAGTCATTAACTCTGCCCTCGGTGGTAGATGCTATTAGCGAAGGCCGACCACTGATCGCAGGCTTTGGTGAGCGGTTTGAAACTGAACCCAAGGGTGGGCAAGGACTACTTTGACTCTAGCTGCAGATCAGCAAGCAGGTAAAACCGGCAGAGTGTTGCGGCTTCTATTGAGTGCTTTTTTGATTGCAGTGTTGGTGGTCAATTTCACTGAAACCATTGACCGTCAGGCAGATGCGCCGCTTGATACTGCCTTTAAGCGAGCCCTGTTTACTTACGGAGTCGTTCGCGGCATCAATGCCGTTATTTCAGTAATTCAAGGCACTGAGGTATCCATCGAGCCCGCCGGCATCGGCGTCACGTTGACACCCGGTGAAGTTTTCGATCCAATGAATGACCTGATTGAACAGTTTTCTTGGATTGTTTTAGTCGCCAGCACATCTCTAGGCGCGCAGCAGATATTAGTAGGCATAGGCAATACTTTAGCGATACAAGTTGCAGTTGGTCTAATGATTGGGCTGAGTTTACTGCTGCTGTGGCGCCGGCAATTATTTTCTCCCGCGTGGCGCGCCATTTTTTTTCGCTTGTCCATTTTGGTCATAGCCTTTCGATTTATAATTCCAGTCCTAGTTCTGACCAACGAATTGGTTTACCGGGCATTTCTTGACGAGCAGTATCAGGTTTCTTCCAGTGAACTAGAACAAACCGAAGCCGATGTGCGGGACATGCAAGAATCTGAGAACGTTGAAATTCCAACCGATGGCGACACCAGTATTTTTAGTCAGATTGGCAGAATCTATGACCGCACGACTCAAAGTATTAATGTCAATGCAAGGCTTGCAGAGTATGAAGCGCGACTGAGCAATGCCAGCGAATACATTATCGATCTGATCGTGGTGTTCATGCTGCAAACTTTAGTATTTCCCGTACTGTTTCTTTGGTTGGGGCTGCGGATCGTTCGCCTACTAATAAACTCGAATTTTCTATTGTTAAGGCAATCTACTTTGCAGCAGCCACCTGCTTCACAGTAAACTCTCTTAAACACTGTGATTGGAGCTAGAGTAAACTAGCTCCAATCAATAAAATATTACCTTCACTGTACATCACAACTCAGGATAGACATCATGGCACTGACCCCTTTCCATCTAGCGATTCAAGTCAGAGACATTGCCGAGGCGCGAGAGTTTTATGGAGTGAAAATGGGTTTGCCCGAAGGGCGCAGCTCCCAGCAGTGGATAGACTTCGATTTGTTCGGTCATCAGCTGGTGACTCATTTAAACCCGAACATAGGCAAGACTGGTTTAGTAAACAGCGCCGCGAATCATGTGGATGGCCACGGTGTGCCGGTGCCGCATTTTGGGGTTGTGCTGAGCATGGCCCAATGGCAAATATTTTCGGAAAAATTAAAAACCTTTGTCGATGAATTTTTGATTGAACCCTATATTCGCTTTGCCGGCGAGCCGGGAGAGCAAGCAACCCTGTTTTTTACCGACCCGTCGGGAAATGCCTTAGAGTTCAAAGCCTTCAACGATATCGACTCACAGCTGTTCGCCAAGTAAGGCGCAGATGAAGCCCTGTAATCAATGTGGCCGCTGCTGCACCAAGTACAGCAACGGCGGTTTGTCCGCCACCAGTGACGAAATAGACTACTGGCAAACATTCAGACCCACCATCGCGAAATTTGCAGCCCACGGCGAAATTTGGATAGACCCGAGCACCGGCCAGCAGTTTGAAATTTGTCCGTGGCTGCGTAAATCCCCAGATGCGCAGCTGTATACCTGTGACATTTATCATGATCGCCCAGACGACTGCCGGGTGTACCCCACCTCAGTGGAACAAATGATTCTTGATGACTGTGAAATGATTGAACAAAAAGACATAACCAATCGAAAACGCGCGCAAGCTGCGCTGGCCATAATCATGAGTGATAGCTGGCCTTCATAGTTTGCCGGCAAGGCGTTACACTTGATGTTTTCCTATATGGCAAAGCCTAATGAAATCCCCGCTACTTATCTTAATTAGAGCCCACCGCAAGACTTCGGCTGCGGTTGCTGTGATCACTGTGTATGCTGCCATTGGGTTCTTGTTACTGCCGTGGGTAGCGGAGCGTCAAATTACTAATCTGCTACAGTCACGTCTTGGTTTGGATGCCAGCATCGATTCGCTGTACTTCAATCCATTCAGTTTCTACTTAGCTATAGATGGGCTTGAACTTGAAGATGCCCAGCTCGGTGAGCTGTTCACTTTGTCCCATAGCCACTTAAACTTTCAGCCCTCCCGCTTGCTGCTGCTAAAACTGCAGGTCGCAGAGCTGGTCGTTGACGGGGTGGCTCTCGACGTCGCCAGGTTCAGCGACGGCAGCACCACAGCCTCAATACTGGCAGTTAGATGGCAAGACTCGGCGCAGCCAAACACCGATGCGCTGGAGCCGCCTGGGTCAGATGACAGCGCCGCTCTACCTGCTGCCGAAGTGCGCCTGTTGAACATTAACAACGTTGAGATACGCCTTGCTGATGCTGTGCCTGCTACAGCGTTTTCAACCCAGTTCAGGTTGAACGCGTTTCAGCTGACTGACTTTTCCACCTTGGAAAACGCTCTTGGCAACTACAGCCTAACGGCAGAGTTTGAAGACAACGCCCCGCTGAGTATCAATGGAGAGCTCTCGATGGTGCCGCTAACGACAAATGGCAATCTCAGCTTGAGCGGGTTCCCGCTACCAATGTTAACTAGATACGCTCAAGACTCCCTACCATTAACTCTAAGCTCTGGCGACTATAGCCTAAGTCTGGACTATCAAGTTGATCTAGCTGACGCCATGCCAGCAATCACTGTAAGCAATTTAAATACAGCTATAAATAGCCTTGCTGCAGTTGAGAACGGCTCAGCTTCAGCGTTTCTGAGCCTCACCAGCCTCAGCCTAGATGGCGGTCAGATCATGCTGCCACAGAATACAGCCAGTGCTGACGAAGTAGCTATGGATGGCGTGAACATTGCTGCCTTCATCAACCAAAGCGGTGAAATTAATTTTGTTCGCATGCTAGACCAAATAACAATCAGTTCTACAGATCAAACCCCTTCCAACCCTGGCGAAGATAGAACTGACAGCGGCGGAAATTCATCGCCTTGGCAAATTGATTTGGCGAGTTTTGCTCTGCGCAATTTAAGCCTGAACTTTAACGACGCTTCCCTACAAACTCCGTTTGAAATGACCGCCTCGGTCAGCGGATCAATCGATAGCATCAGTAACCAAGCTGCCGCTGCATTCCCTTATGACTTCACGCTGAGCGTGGAGTCGGGCGGGACAATTGCGAGCTCAGGTGAGGTTATTGCATTGCCTGGGTTAGCACTGGATAGCTCCCTTACAGTAGCCCAACTCAACCTAAGCGCTGTGCAGCCCTATCTCAACGAATTCGCCACTGTGGTGTTAGAGCGTGGCAACATCAATCTAGAGACGGCTCTCACAATCACCACGGACGAGCCCTTCGCGGCCAGAGGCGGCTTTGCACTTGATTCACTATTAATAACAGATGCCAACCTATTCGAAGATTTGGTGACTCTTGAGCGCTTAAACGTAGACGATTTTGCTTTTTCACTGGCGGCAAACACCATTGAAGCCTCGGTGGTTTCAATTGATGAGCTGTATAGCCGAGTCATTATCAATGAGGATGGCAGCACCAACATAGGCCGCAGCATCAAAGAGGCAGAGGAAAATACGCAGGCTTCTGCTTCGGACACAGCCACTAACGACACCGAAACCAGTGAAACCTTGGGCATAATCTTAGGCCGCTTAAGTATCAATAATGCAGCGGCTAATTTTACCGACAGAAGCCTACCGATCATATTTAATGCCAACATTCGAGATCTCAATGGCAGTGCTGAGGGTTTAGCCTCGAACACCCAAGAAGCCACAACAATCGATTTAGAAGGCCAGGTGGACGAATTCGGCTTGGTTCAGATCTCCAGTTCACTGTATCCGTTTAATATCACTCAAAGCAGTGATATCGATGGGCGCTTTACCAACATTGATATGCCCTCCATGACCCCTTACGTGATTAAATTCGCCGGCCGTGAAATTAGTGAAGGTAGTGTCGACCTAAATTTAAGCTATGAAATCCGCGAGGGCCAACTAACAGCTAGCAACCAGATGGTGCTGAAAAATCTAAAGCTGGGTGAGCGAGTTGAATCCCCAGAAGCCATGGATCTGCCGCTGGACTTAGCGCTGGCTTTACTCAAAGACGGCAACGGCATAATCGATTTAGAGGTACCCATCACAGGGGATGTGAATGACCCTGAATTCGATTTCGGGCCCGCCATCCGCAGCACTCTAAGTAATGTGCTAACTAATATTGTGGCAGCCCCGTTTCGTTTACTTGGTGCTTTAGTAGGTGGAGGCGGTGACAACAGTTTGGAAAGCATCGGCTTCTTACCTGGGCGGGTTGATATTGCTCCGCCCCAGCAGCAGATTCTTACCCAGCTAGGTGAGGCGTTAATACAGCGCCCTCAATTAATGTTAGAAGTGCCCCCAGTTTCAGCTTCTGAAGATATCTTGGCATTAAAAACCGCGGCGGTGAACCGCACTATAGAGTCGTCCTTGGAGGCACTGGCTGAAGATACTCGGCTGTTAACTCAGCGGCGTCGGCAAGTGCTTGAAACCTTGTACACAGCCACAGCCCAAGCTCAGCCTCTGCTTGCAATCCAGCAGCTATATCCGCAGCCTAGCGACCCCGCAGCCCCAGCCACTCAAACGCCGCAGCTGGATGTGGTTGCCTACAATGCAGAACTGCGGCAGCGCTTGATCCAAGCTCAATTCATTAGTGAACAAGAACTCAATGGCTTGGCCGTCTCAAGAGCCAATGCAGTGCTGGAGTTTATGACAGCGACTGCAGGAATTAACGGCAGCCAAATCAGGCTTATTGATCCAGCGACGAGTGCTTTGGATGTTGATGGCTGGCTGGTAATGAAGTTTGGTCTAGGGCCAGCGAACTAGCCCTAGACGTCGTGCGGGGCAATAGCGGGATCAATAACCCATTAAGATTCTACAAAAGCTCGCTCAATCACATACTCGGCTTTGATGCCGTGTCTGGATTCTGCAAATCCCCAGTTGTCTAAAATCTCACAGGTATCTTTGAGCATACTGGGGCTGCCACAAACCATAAACCGATCCAGTTTGGGGTCTGGCTGAGGCACCCCGGTATCTGCAAACAGCTTGCCCGATGTCATTAAGTCGGTAATCCTACCCTGGTTACGAAAGCCTTCCCGCGTTACGGTTGGGTAGTAAATAAGCTTCTGCTTAACGTCTTCGCCAAAGTATTCGTTATTCGGCAACTGATTTTCAATAAGGTCTTGATACGCCAATTCAGACACTCGCCGCACGCCGTGGGTGCAGATAACGTTGTCGAATCGCTCGTAAGTCTCGGGATCTTGAATGATGCTAATAAACGGCGCCAAACCTGTGCCTGTGCTAATCAGGTAAAGGTTCCTACCTTCCAGCAAATGATCTAACACCAACGTGCCAGTGGGCTTGCTAGAGACAAAAACCTGATCCCCCACCTTTATATTCTGGAGTCTTGAGGTCAGTGGGCCGTCTTGTACCTTGATGCTAAAGAACTCTAAATGCTCTTCGTAGTTCGGGCTCACAATACTGTAGGCGCGCATCAGCGGTTTGCCCTCTACTTCGAGACCAATCATTACGAAGTGGCCATTTTCAAAGCGCAAGGTCATGTCGCGGGTGGTTTTAAAGCTGAACAGCGTGTCGTTCCAGTGATGGACGTCTGTGACACTCTGTGTGGTCATCTTGGCCACAGTAAACTCCTTTAGAAATTATGGCGCGCATTCTACTGATATATCTATTATCTGTAAAATTGATATTATTTATATCCATTATCTATTTTATCAATAATAGGCTTATGCCTAGGGGTCTTGTTATGAAATTTACCCTGAAGCAGCTGCAGGTATTTCTCGCTGTCGCTGCCTACGAAAATGTAAGCCGCGCCGCTATCGAACTTGCCATGTCCCAATCAGCAGCCAGCACCGCCTTAAAAGAGCTAGAGTATCGTTTCGAGGTCGCGTTATTCGACCGCATTGGCAAAAGGCTGCAGCTGAACGAGCAGGGCCAAATGATGCGTCCTAAAGTGGCGGCGCTGATCAGCCGGGCCATAGAGCTAGAAAACAGCTTCTCGGATGACCGCGAGATGGGCGATCTGAGGGTTGGCGCCACCCTGACGATCGGCAACTACCTCGCCATCGGTATTATGGCCAAGTTTATGGCAGAACATGGTGACACTAAGATCCTGCTTACCGTTGAAAATACCGCCGCTATTGTGCAGAAAGTGAAAAAATTTGAGTTGGATATCGGGCTCATCGAAGGCGAGTTGCAGGAGCCCGACTTAGAAGCTACCTACTGGCGAGACGATGAGCTGTGTTTGTTCTGCGCCCCGGACCACCCTTTCGCACAGAAAACCAAGATACTAGATGCCGACCTGTGTGAAGCCCGCTGGATTGTTCGAGAGCAGGGCTCTGGAACTCGCCAGGCCTTTGACCGTGCCATGTGGGGGATACTCTCCAACTTAGACCTGCGGTTGGAGCTGCAGCACACAGAAGGCATAAAACGCGCCGTTGAAGCCGGTCTCGGGGTCGGCTGCTTATCTAAAATTACTCTTGTCGAGGCCTTCAAACGCGGCAGTTTAGTTCCATTAAGTGCGCCCCATCGTAACTGGACACGCAAGTTTTACTTTATACTGCACCGTCAAAAATTTTTAAGCAGTGGCGTGCAAAGCTGGATGGATTATTGTACTAGGGCCTAGTCTGCTTCTATTTGCTGCTAACACTCAGGTAATCATCGTTTTATGAGCTCTTCTTTTAGTACGCGCAGCGCTAAGTTCGCTGTTGGTAATCGTGCCGCTTTGCTCATAGTTGCCAGCCTGATGAGCGCATTACTTGCCACCGGCGCCATTAGGCTTACCTTCGATACTGCCTTGACGGCACTGCTGACCACTAGCGACCCCTATCTTGAAGAGTTCAATGCTCTGGAGGCAGAGTTTCCCAATCAGCTGACGGTCAATTTTGCGTTCCTAGCTGAGGCAGGCACTACTGTATTTACTAGGCCAATACTCGAGGCCCTAACCACACTGAAGGAATCTTATGATCAAAT
This sequence comes from Pseudohongiellaceae bacterium, assembly GCA_047617585.1. Taxonomy (GTDB): domain Bacteria; phylum Pseudomonadota; class Gammaproteobacteria; order Pseudomonadales; family Pseudohongiellaceae; genus UBA9145. The sequence continues at coordinate 9,108 of JBLGBD010000042.1, forward strand.
TCCCTTCGCGCTGCGGGCCTCAACCCTGGTTGATTTCTATTCGCCAGAAACTCAAACCCGGCTTTTTACCCGCAGCCTAGACCGCTACAGCGACGAAGAGCTTGCTGAGCTCGCCGCCAAAGCCACCGCAGATCGACTGCTGACCAGCAACCTGTTGTCCCGAGACGCATCCCTCACCTTTGCCTTGGTCGTGCTCGATGCCCAAGCCGCCAGTGCGCCACAGCGGCTTGAAATAGCCACCGCCATTTTGGCCCTGCGGGATGACCTGCGCAGCCAACACCCCGGCATTACGATCTTGGCTAACAGTGATGTACTGTTAGAGCAGTCTAGTCAACAGGCAATGGTTGATGACCTTACTACACTGCTGCCCATTGTCATTCTTATCTGCGTGCTTACTATTTGTTATTGCTTTAAGTCTGCAACCCTCGGCGTGTGCATTCTCGCTCATGTTCTTTTTACCCTAATCTGTACCATAGGCAGCCTAGGTTTCCTTGGTTATGCCTTCAATAGCATCTCGATTATTGCGCCTTTAGTCGTAGTGATAATCGCAGTAGCCAACTCAGTGCATATTATCTCTATTTACCAGCAGGTACTGGCAAGTGGAGCAAGCAAAGCCCAGGCCATGGAAGACAGTGTGGCGCATAATTTCCAGCCAATTACTCTGGCTGCGTTAACCACAGCAATTGGATTTTCTTCACTGAACATGTGTTCTTCGCCGGCTATTCAAGACTTTGGCCAGATAGTCGCCATCGGCATTGTTTTTGCCTATGTGTTGACCCTGGTTTTTTTACCGGCGCTGTTGATTTGGCTGACTAACGCCAAGCGTTTAGCCACTCAGGGCAAACCGTTTCTGCAAGGCCCTCTGAAAAAGATCAGCGCCTTTACCATCAACTACGACAAACCCATTTTTTGGGGATGCAGCTTATTTGCAGTGGCGACCATTGCACTGCTTCCGCTGAATGAGACCGACTTTAACCGGATGGACTTTATCGCCGGGGATTCAGAGCTTAGAGACTACTATGACGTTCTCAATGCCCGGATGAATCGAGGCCCCGCCTTAACCTACGGCATAAATTCAGTTGAACGAGATTCCGCAATTCAGCCCGACTTTTTGAAGCGAGTAGATAAATTCACTGCCTGGGTGACCACCCAACCTGAAGTGGAATCAGCAACCAGCATTGTCGATGTGGTAAAGACCATCAATCAATATCTGAAACAAAATGATCCGGCTGAGTATGTGATACCTGACACCGTGAGTGTCATCGGCAACCATTTAGCAGGCTATGCAGTGGTTCAGAGCGAAGATTTTCCATTGAATCGCTTTATCAATGAAAATTACTCACTGATTAATCTGTTTGTTAACGTGGTGCCAACGAGCAATCAGGAGTTGCTGGATTTCGATCGGCGGCTTACTGAAAAATTCGCTCAAGATTTGCCAGAGTTAGAATTACTGCACGGCAGCAGCATCCTGCTGTTTTCGCGCATGGACGAGCTAGTAACCATTGAGCTGTTACAAGGTTATTCAGTAAGTCTTGCGCTTATCACTCTTAGCCTAATAATAGGTCTAGGCAGTGTTTACTTCGGCATCTTGAGCGTCTTGCCCAATCTCTTACCGGCGACCATGGTGTTTGGTATTTGGGCAGTATTTGTGGGGCAACTGGACCCTTTTGTGATGATGCTGTTTAGTATCAGTATCGGCCTAGTGGTTGATGACACAGTTCACTTGCTAAGCCACTATCTTGGGAAGCGCCGAGTGGGCGCTGATAAGACTGCAGCGATTGACTACGCCATTCGCACTGCCGGCCCGGCATTGACTATTACGACTTTAGTCTTAGCGCTTGGCACAACCATCCTGATTGGTGCCAACACAATTTACTTTCAACAGGCCGCCAAGCTCTTGGTGCCGATAGTCGTTCTCGCGCTAGTACTAGATCTATTGTACTTACCGACTATCCTCCAGCGTTTTGATCGTGGCGTTCCAAAGCGGCCTACTAGTTAAATCTTGCTCAAAAAAAAGCCCGAGTAAACTCGGGCTTTTTCAGTAAATGCTAACGACCTAGTCTTCGCCGCCTTGTTCAGTGTACTTCCAGTTCACAGCACCGAAGAACATTTCGTCCCAGCTTTGTTGACCCCAAGGCACTTCGCGCTCTGGGTCTGGGTTAGCTGGGTTCTGCCCTGAGTTATCGAAGGCACCAACCGCACGAATCTTTGTGCCGGCAGGCACAAACCGCGGATCTTTCAGGGTGTAAGCGCGCTGCCATGCGTAATCATACTGAGCAATGTTGATTAGCTCTTCTGAAGAACCGTCTGGGAAGTCTGCGAAGAAACGCATGTACTTGCCGCGGAAATGCATATGCGGGGTGAAGCTCATAATATTGGCATCTTTAGCAATGGTAATGGACGCGGTCTGCTCAAAGTTAGGATCGTTTGGCGGAATTGATGTCCATCGGGGTGGAAAGATGCACGCGCATGCGCCTGACATCCTCTCCTGAGGGATTTCGCCTTCAGGATAGAACCAAAGACCAATCTTACCTTCGTCAACCGTCTCACGACCTGTGGTTGTGTAGTGAAGGTTTAGATTAAGAACTGAACCCGCTTTAACTAAGCCGCCAGTATTGTCAGGAAGCCACACTGGGTCTGCGCCAGGAATGTAAGGAGTAATGTCAGCTTTGTCTGGATCAGAACTGCCTAGGAAGCCACCACGGCCACTTTCACCGGGGAAGTCTAAACGGTTAATCGTGTGGTGAAGTACAGTTGGGTCACCGGCCAAATACTGGCTGCCGCGTAACCAACGGTCTTCTTCGATACCAATGGTTACTGCAACATCGCGGTAATCCAACACGCCAGTCGCAGGTACTTGCTGCGCAGGAATTTCAATAATGTAGTCTGGCTCACCGAACGCCCACTTAGACTCTGGCCAAGTCAGTTCAGTCAATAAATCTGTATCGCCGTCTTTTGGCGCACCGGCCTCTGCCCATGCGATCACTTTACGGACATCTTCATTCTCAAGCACCATGCCATTGGTAAACTCACCAATGTGGCCGTCGATCTGGCCAGGCGGCATACGCTTAGTCATTAATACTTCACGAATCATTGGAGACCAGCCCTGGGCTACTGCATGGCTGTCCATAGCGAAAGGTGCGATGCCCCCTTCACGGTGACAAGTCGCGCAGTTATCGGCTAGAAAAGGCGCGATGTCTTGGGAATAGGACGCCACTGCTTGGGCAGCATAAGAAACCGCTTCACCGCTGGCTGCAACCATTGGCATGCTGACATCTTGGCCGGCCGCGATTTCAGCAAGTGCTGCCGCTGCGCCGTCTACTGTGCCGATGTAGTCAACGGTAAATTTCTTTGGATTGAAAACCACAACTTCGCCGATATGGGCAATGCCTAAGGCTTCGGAAACAAGTCTTGCGTCATCCATTAACACTGGAATATCTGAGCCCAGCTCAGCTCGCACAGCATCGCGGTTTTTCATACCCATTGGGTTAATCATGAAAAATTCGATGCCTTGGGCGTCATACTGCGCCTTAAGCTCGTTGAACCTAGGCAATGCCGCTTTAGTTGCTGCACTGCCGTTTGCTTGAACCAATAATGCCACTGCTTTGTGGTCATCCAGCCAGCTCATGCTGTGGTGGTAACCGTCTTGGTCTATCAAAGAAAAATCACCGATTCGCTCTGCTGCACCGGCGAATGCCGGCACCATAGCTAACGAAAGTGCGGCTGCCCTTATCATCTTCATGTTTTTCACTGTAATCTCCTTGGATTCATTACTGTGATTAAGTGTAGTGTTTTCACCGCCTGTTGTGGCGCAGGTGAACAATATCTGTCTGAACCCCAATATTTACGGGGTCTACGGTTAAAATCGAGTGCCTAGTTAAAAATTAACCAGACCAATGCCGGAAAGTTTTCTTACTCTACGATCTAAAACCCACAGGGTCAACGAATAGACCTTCGGTTTATCGATTCTACAAGCTAGCTAGCGTACTGATTTCCCTCATAAACCTATAAAAACAAGGGTACTTTGGGAAAAACCTGCTTTACTTGGTTGAATCCACCAAAAGTGCCCTTAATTTAGCGAAAAGCTCAGGATTTGCGAGCAAAATATCTTTGTCATAGAACTGAGGGTCTATGCCATCGGGCACTTCGGAAAAGTGGCCATATTGAGCCCCTGCTTCAATAGCTATCAGCTGCGCCGCAGCGAAATCCCACAGACTGAGGCTTTCGTAGTACCCATCCAATCTGCCGGCAGCTAAAAAGCAAATATCTAAGGCTGCCGAGCCTAACCTGCGGATATCGGCGCAGTGCCGAAGCACGCTGTTCACCCGAATCAGCATGGGCTCGATAGTAGATTTGTCGTAGGGAAAACCGGTCGCGATCAGGCAGCGAGACAACTGGGATTCCTTGGCAACTGAAATCTTAACCCCATTGAGATAAGCCCCCTTGCCTTTTTCGGCAGCAAACATCTCATTCGTAAACGGATTGAACACCACCCCATGTTCAATCTGACCATTGACTACATAGGCGATAGATACTGCTGACTGGTTGTGGCCATGGGCAAAATTAACCGTGCCGTCTATGGGATCGATAATCCAGACCGGCGCCTGTAGATGTTGAACATTGTTTAGATGGGGCGAGGACTCTTCCGACAAAATAAAATCGTCGGGGTATTGCTGCTTTATGGCACTCACAATCAAATTGTCAGCCATCAGGTCTGCATTGGTGACAAGCTCAATCCCATTTTTGTATTCATAGGTGAGCTCGGCTTTATTGCGCTCTTTGTTAATGAGTTGCCCAGCTTCGCGGGCAATATTCAAAGTAAATTCAAAAACAGTCATAAACTTCCGCAGATTAATTCAAATTACGGCCAACATCTCGCACCGGGCTCAGTAAAAACATTTGTAGTATAACCGCGGATCATGTCAGCATGGAATTCTTTGCCGGCCAGTGCACTAAACTAATCAATGTCACCTTTAAATATTGCAATTCGATACACTGCATTCGCATTGGTCGCCACCGTTGTCAACTTACTCACCCAAGAGTTGAGCTTGGCTGTCTATCAGGCAGCCTTTGCGCTGGTAGTTGCAATGTTCGCTGGCACTGCCACTGGGCTAATTACCAAATACTTTCTCGATAAACTTTATATCTTCAATCACGTAAGCTCAACCAAAAACGCCGCAATCAAAAACTTCACTGGCTATACCCTGACAGGTATTTTTACTACGGCCCTGTTCTGGGTATTCGAGCTTGGCTTTGAGGCTTTTTTTGGGACCGACGCAGCTCGAATCACTGGCGCCACACTCGGACTCGCTGCCGGATATGGTATAAAGTACCAGTTGGACAAACGATTCGTATTTAATCCTCGAGACACCCTATGATTTTGAATAGCTGGGGTCGCTATCCTCAGACAGTGGCCAATTTATTGGAACCACTCAACGCCGAAGCGGCGCAGCGGTTGCTCAATGCCCATGGCAAAGAAGATTCACTCATTGCCAGAGGAGCTGGGCGCAGCTATGGGGACAGCGCCCTTGCGCCGGTTGTAATGTCTAGCCGCTTCTTGGATAGTTTTATTGCCTTTGATGAGGTTGCTGGCGTCATCCACTGCGGCGCTGGCGTCAGCTTAGACACTATTTTGAAAGTCGCTATTCCCAAGCAATGGTTTTTAGCGGTAATACCTGGCAGCAAATTTGTCAGCGTGGGCGGCGCTGTTGCAGCCGATGTCCATGGCAAGAATCACCATGTCGACGGCAGTTTTTGCCAGTATGTCATTGAGCTAAACCTATTACTTGCCTCCGGCGAGATTATCTCATGTAGCCCAACTCACAATGCCGACCTGTTCCATGCAACCTGTGGCGGCATGGGATTAACCGGCATCATTTGCGACATGAAAATTCAGTTAAACAAGGTGCCTGGAGTCTTTATTAATCGAACATCAATTGTCACAGATAATTTGCAGACGACTTTTGACGCGCTTGAAGCCAACAGCGCCGCAAAATACTCGGTGGCTTGGCTCGACTGCTTGGCGCAAGGGGAAAAACTTGGCCGGTCAGCAGTGTATTTGGGCGAGCATGCTACAGACGCTCGCTTTCAACACAAACAAGGCCTAGGCGTTAATGTGCCATTCGCAACCCCTGCCATGTTGCTAAATAAGTATTCCATGTCAGCGTTCAATAGCATTTACTTCAACTTGAAGAAAATAACCCGTAAATCTTCGAAAACTAATTACGACGCTTTCTTTTTCCCATTGGATAATATAAAAAATTGGAACAGGCTTTATGGTGGCAACGGTTTTTTACAGTATCAATTTGTAGTGCCAACTGACGCCGCCTACAGCGCTATCTCGGATATTTTGCAAAAAGTCGCCAACGCAGGTAAAGGCTCATTTCTTACCGTGCTCAAGAAATTTGGCGCTGCCAATAAAAATTTACTCTCGTTCCCTATAGAAGGTTACACCCTAACCCTAGACTTTAAGCGGGAGAAAAGTTTGTTTCCCTTGCTGTCCGAGCTCGATGACATCGTTCTAGCCAGCGGTGGCCGCCTGTATCTTGCAAAAGACGCCCGCATGAGCGAGAGCATGTTCAAACAAGGCTATCCTCAATGGGAGGCCTTCGCCGAACTAAAAACCCAAATTGATCCCGAGAACGTTTTCGGCTCGCTGCAGTCCCAGCGCTTAGGTCTGGGCAGTAAGCATAGGAAGTAAACCCAGTGAAAATCTTAATTATCGGTGCAACCTCCGCAATAGCAAAAGCCACGGCAAGGCTTTATGCACAGCAACGCGCTGAGCTATTTATTATTGGCCGCGACGAAACCAGGCTTGCAGCCCTAGTGGACGATCTGACGGTGCGAGGTGGCAAACTACTGGGTAGCTTGACCCTCGACCTCACTAAAACACAGGAACATGAAAAAGCGTTAAACGCGGCTTTCGAAACCATGACCTGGATTGACTTAGTGCTCATATGCCACGGTGATCTGCCTGATCAGGCTGCCTGCGAGACTAACTATAAAGATGCTCTTAAAGCGATCAATGTCAATGCCCTCAGCACGCTGTCAATGCTCAGCGTATTGGGTGAGCGATTCATCGAGCAGGGCAAGGGCACGATTGCCGTTGTCACGTCAGTGGCGGGTGATCGAGGGCGGCAGCCAAACTATGTGTATGGTGCTGCAAAAGCTATGGTTTCTACCTATCTGCAGGGCTTTCGCGGTAGAGTGTTTGCACACGGTGTGCATGTTTTGGATGTCAAACCTGGCCTTGTGGATTCGCCAATGACCTCTCATCTCGAAAAAGGGCCGCTGTGGTCACAGCCTGAAGTCGTTGCTAAAGCTATTGTCACCGCTGTGAAATACAAGCGTCACACAATATACTCCCCAGGCTACTGGCGGATGATTATGCTTATTGTAGCCAACATTCCTGAACTCATTTTCAAGCGCCTCAAATTCTAACTATGGCCAACGCTGATTCTTCAATTCCATTGTTTGTTGATCTTGATGGCACTCTCATTAAGACCGACACCATGGTGGAGGCCGTTCTGAGTTTGTTGCGCGCGCGCCCCCTTAGCGTATTTGCAATGCTTGGCTGGCTCGCCGGTGGCAAAGCGGTGTTTAAAGCCCAACTTGCCAAATGCATTACGCTTGACCTTGCGGGGCTGCCTATTAACCCCGAATTTTTGGCTTATCTTGAGGTTGAGCACGCGAAAGGCCGCCGGATGACTTTAATTTCGGCATCCCATCAATCGGTAGTAGATTCAGCACTTCGGCAGTTTGAGTTTTTTGTAGCTGGTTTTGGCAGCGATGATCTGACTAATTTAAAATCTGAAAAAAAACTCCAAAAGATCCAACAACTGACTGAAGATTCAGGCTTTGCCTACGCGGGTGACTCTTCAGCTGACCTTGTCATTTGGCAGCAAGCTGAACAAATTATTTTGGTCAATTGTGATGCCGCCGTGACCAAAAAAGCACGACAGAGTGCGCCTAGCAATTCCCAACTAATCGAGTTGGACCAACCGCCTGCTCTTACGCCAAACCTTTTTAAGGCTATGCGAGTGCATCAGTGGCTGAAGAACCTGTTGGTGTTTTTACCCTTGATTTTATCGCACCAATTAAACCAACCGGTTTTGCTTGGGTTAAATGTCGTAGCATTTATAAGCTTTTGTTTCTGTGCATCCAGCGTCTATCTTCTCAACGATCTGTTAGACCTTAGTAGCGATCGAACCCATGACAGCAAGAGTGGCCGTCCGTTTGCTGCTGGCACTCTTCCACTAAAAGTTGGACTGCTAGGGACTCCAGTGCTGTTTGCTGCCTCAGTCTTACTTGCAATAGGTGTGGGGACTGCGTTTCTGTCCGCCATATTGCTGTATTGGGCAGTGACTTGCCTCTACAGCTTTTATCTAAAGCGAGTTTTTTTGGTCGATGTGGTCACTCTGGCGTTTTTATTTACTATGCGAGTAGTTGCTGGCTCTGCCGCCATCGGCGTCGTAACTACCGATTGGTTGTTAGCATTTACAGGGTTTTTGTTTTTAGGACTGGCGGTTGTTAAACGAGTTATCGAGCTGACTAACTTAAAATCCAAGGGCCTTACGACTACAGAGGGCCGCGGTTACAGCGTTGATCGACTACAGCAAATCACCATTCTTGGCAGCATGTCCAGCCTTGCTGCAGTGGTAATTTTTGCGGTGTATATCAATTCCCCGGCAACACTTAATCTATATCAGTCACCCAACATGCTATGGGGAATTTGCCCGTTATTGTTGATAATGCTCGCTAGAGTATGGCGAGCAGCACTGTCTGGCGACTTAAACGAAGACCCGGTGCTGTTTGCAGCCGAGGATCGCCCGAGCCAAATTATGCTGTTGGTGTGCGCTATTCTGTTGTGGCTGGCGATTTAAAGGCCAAAGTGCTTGGCGTGAAATTTTAAGTGTTCACCCACAAACGTCGAGATAAAATAGTAGCTGTGGTCGTAGCCACCCCTTGACATAAATTCCAAAGGGTAACCGCACGCACTTGCGGCTTTGATGAGCAGTTCAGGCTTAAGCTCAGTGTCGAGAAACTGATCAAGGGTGCCCTGATCCACCAGCATTGGAATAATCTTATCGGCTTTTTTAATCAACGCAGCCGAGTCATACTCGCTCCATGAATCCCGATCTTCACCCAAATAGTTGCTTAGCGCTTTAACTCCCCAAGGGCAGTTGGGGGGCGAAACAATAGGCGCAAATGCCGACACCGCGGTGTAACGGTGAGTGTTTTTTAGCGCGATAGTCAGTGCACCATGGCCCCCCATAGAATGCCCCATAATACCATGGCGAGTATCGTCAACTGGAAAACTTGTCGCTACAAGCTGGCGCAGCTCTTGCGTGACATAATCGTACATACGGTAGTTTTTTTGCCAAGGAGATTGAGTCGCATTGAGATAAAAGCCTGCCCCTAGACCAAAATCATATTGGCCGTCGGGGTCATCAGGAATACCTGTGCCGCGGGGGCTGGTGTCAGGTGTCACTATTACAATGCCGAGCTCGGAAGCCAACCGTTGGGCGCCACCCTTTTGGGGAAAACTCTCGTCTGTGCCTGTTAGACCTGCCAGAAACGTAAGCACCGGCATTTTGTCTGACCCAGTTTCAGCGTGCTTTAGGGTGTCAGGCAAATAAATTGAAAAATTCATCTCACAGTTCAGCACCTGAGAATAATGGCTAAAGCGCTGCTGAGCTCCGTTGTAACACCGGTTATTGCTTATTAGTTCCATGATCTAAGTAGCACTCCTAACGAAAGACTTAGGCGACGATTGTAGGGTTTTCAACACGAGTATCAAGTCATAATTTAACCAACCAATGTCTGCACTGGCCTTCTTGCGGCCCATGTCTCTACCCGCCGGAGTGATTAAAGCCCGCTGTTTGTTGTTGGGGAAAACACCTTCCGGCATTACTGCGAACCAATGCTCACGCGGTAGCTGACTGAGTGGCCATCGATATCTTGTGGCAGATCTTCCTCCAGTCCGTCGAGAGTCAGGTAACTGCTACCTTCATCGCGTGCCAGGATGCCTTGCCGCTGAAGGAAACAGGCAACCCTGTCACTGATCTGGTGTGGCAGGCGATAGCGCTGTCCTACTGTCGGGAGCTGAGCGCTGCGGAAGCCATATCGACCACCATCGGTATGAAACTACACTCCGACTTTAGAAGTATCGGTGAGCAGCAGATTGAGTTTCCAGCCAAGGATGGAGATCAGCACTTACAAAGCACAGCTTAGGGCTGATTGAAATGGCAGCAATCTGAGATTCTTGTGGAGCGCCAGCAATCTAAAGTTGCCGACTGGATTAAGAGTTGAGGGCTCGTGATTGGAGATCTACCTACCATGAACGCAGCAACTATGAAGCATAATTCAAAGCCGCCTAGAAAGTGAACTCTGTTTTTAATTCCATGTGTCTAAATAGGACCTTAAAGCTATTGTGGAAAGCCGATGTCTGCCGTCTCTGAACTCAGAACAACACCAGGTTCAACAGCAGGCTATTTAGGCAATATGTTAAATTAGCTTGGAGAGCTTGTAAGCTTCATGCTTCTTACTCTCTGTTCAGTTATTTTCCTTGGCGTCACTAGAGCTTAGGTACCATCTTTCACCGCCAAAAATAAGTACCAAACCTAATAGCGAAGCATAAATAACAAGCATGTCTGACTGTATTTTTATCCAGATAAAAGCGGTTAGTACAATAACATCGAAGGTAATCGCGCAGATCAAGATAATCAGGTTTGCGCCTATCTTTTCGCGAACATATCGCAGAATTCCCCAATGAATTGCGATGTCCATGAGAAGGTAGAAAATTGCTCCTAAAGAGGCAATTCGGCTGAGATCAAAAAACACTGCAAGCAAAATTGCCAAGACTAATGTATAGACTAATACGTGCTGTTGAACGCTCCCTGGCATTCCAAAGTGGCTATGGGGGACTAACTTCATGTCTGTCAGCATGGCTAGCATACGTGAGACAGCAAATATGCTTGCAATCACTCCAGATACAGTAGCAACGATCGCGAAAATAATTGTAACTTGCATGCCCAAATCGCCATATGCTGGACGTGATGCTTCCGCTAATGAATAGTCTTTAGCTGCAACTATTTCTGAAATAGAAAGATTTCCGGCCACGGCAAAAGATACCAATAGATATACTGCAGTGCAGATGCTTAAAGAGATAATAATTGCACGGCCAATATTTTTTTTTGGCTCCTTGATTTCTGATCCACTGTTAGTAATGGTAGTGAATCCTTTGTAGGCTAAGATACCGAGAGCAACTGCTCCAAGAAATCCGGTAAACGTTGCTTCCTCAGCTGTTGGACTAACCGTCTCAAGAGTTAAGCCTGACGCCCATAAACCTCCGGCAGCAAGAAATGCCAAGCCGCCTATCTTGACGAAAGCCATGAAGAATGAAAAAGTTTGAATTGATTTATTACCCAACAAATTGACTATAAAAGCAAAAACAAGAACAGCTACTGCCAAAGCGGGAATCATCCATCCTTCGGGCTCGCTTCCTGTCAGTCTCAGACTATAGGTAGCAAATGTTCGAGCAACTAAACTTTCATTAATTACCATAGAAAAATACATGAGCAGAGCGCACGCTGCGGTTATCGTTCCGCGCCCGTAAGACTTTTCGAGAAACATTGCTATGCCACCTGCCGATGGCCAAGCGTTAGACATTTTTACGTAGCTGTATGCTGAAAAACCTGAAACTACAGCCGCAATAAAAAACGCCAGCGGGAACCATTCTCGGGCAAGCTCAGCGATCTGGCCAGTTAGAGCGAAGATGCCAGCCCCTATCATGACGCCTGTTCCCATAGAAACCGCGCCCCAGAGTGTTAGGCTATTCTCTTTGTATTTTGAGCTGTGATCGTGATCGGAATGTTTCTCCATGCCTCGACTCCTCTTTCTTATCACCAGTGTATTTGTCTTTTACTAGACTATCCCAATGTAATTCAATTGACCCAGTAGCCTAGGTTAACGCGGGTCAGTTTTAATGGTCAGAGTTTTGATGGAGTTAGACTTCAAAATCGGCAGAATAAGCGTTGCTACAAAGCATGCTGTCGATGCGCCTTCCCAAATTTTCTCCTTAGTTGCTTCTATTGATTGCGTAGGCGTAGAGCATTACCGACGACAGAAACGGAGCTCAGACTCATCGCCAAGGCGGCTATCATAGGAGACAGCAATACACCAAAAATCGGGAACAATACGCCGGCAGCGATGGGCACGCCAATGCTGTTGTAGAGCAACGCGAACGTGAGGTTTTGCCGCATGTTAGCCACTGTCAGCTCCGATATTCTTCGCGCCTCGTTGATGCCGCGTAGATCACCCTTTACTAGCGTCACTTGGGCGCTGCTCATGGCAACGTCAGTGCCGGTGCCCATCGCGATGCCAACATCGGCTTTTGCCAAGGCGGGTGCGTCATTGATGCCGTCGCCAGCCATGGCAACTTTCTTGTTCTGGGATTGCAATTTTTCAATCAACTTCAGCTTATCATGAGGTGTTACTTCACTATGGACTTCATCAATACCCAGTTCATCAGCTACAGCTTGGGCAGTCACTTGCCCGTCTCCGGTCGCCATGACGATCTTGATGCCGCGTCGCTGCAATTCTTTAATCGCCGCTGGTGTACTCTTTTTGATTGGATCAGCAACCGAAAGTAGGCCGGCGATTTTGCCGCCTATGGCCAAGTAAATAACACTAGCGCCCTCTTTGCGCATCTCGTCGGCAACCGCCAGTGTTTCATCGACGTCGATATTTTGCTGCTGCATGAATTTGGTGTTACCCAGCGCTAGCGATTGGCCGGCCAGAGAGCCTGATACGCCAATTCCGCTCTCGGAGTCGAAATCGTCTACCTTCTTAAGCGTCAGGTTCTTCTCCTTCGCGGCCGCCACAATTGCCTTTGCCAGAGGATGTTCACTGCCTTGATCCAGGCTTGCCGCTGTAGCTAGCACGTCAGATTCGCTAACCTCACCGAAGGCTTTTATTTCCTTAAAACTCGGTTTGCCTTCAGTGAGTGTGCCTGTCTTATCGACTACGAGCGTGTCAATCTGCATAAATGCCTCAATGGCGCTAGCGTCATGAAACAGTACTCCCTGATTGGCGCCCTTGCCGGAGGCAACCATCACCGACATCGGTGTTGCCAGACCTAGCGCACAGGGACAGGCAATAATGAGCACGGCAACCGCATTGATCAAACCGTACACCCAAGAAGGCTCGGGGCCAAATAGTCCCCACACAAAAAATGTTAGAACCGCGACGCTGACTACTACGGCGACAAAGTATCCAGCGACTTTGTCCGCTAGCCTTTGCATGGGGGCTCTTGATCGCTGTGCTTGTGCCACCAAACTCACTATCTGCGACAAGGTTGTATCGCCGCCTACCTTCTGCGAGCGAATTATTAGACTACCGCTGGCGTTAAGTGTCGCGCCGATGACTAGGTCTCCGACATTTTTCGACACGGGCAATGGTTCTCCCGTTAGCATAGATTCATCGACGGAGCTCTTTCCTTCTTCCACGATGCCGTCTATGGGAATTTTTTCTCCGGGCGTGACTCGAAGCCGGTCGCCAACGGCAATGGCGTCGATTTCAACTTCCTCTTCGGAGCCATCGGCTGAGATTCTGCGG
>JBLGBD010000043.1:0-22709 GCA_047617585.1 Pseudohongiellaceae bacterium
TACAGTCTTGGTGTCTTCGCCAAGATTAAGCTTTGCGGCGTTGGGTCAAACAATGCCAATGCGGTAAATTGTCCATACATGGCGAAATCGGCGGATGATGGTCTCTTTCCTAGGATAAAGGGTCTTTCTTTCAGTAACTTATCAAGGATATCTATAAGTCGCTTAAAGCTGCTTTCAATAACGTCCTTGGTTTGCGGGGTTGAGCCTACATAGCTGAGCCTAGAAATTTGCAGCTCAGCGATGCTGGCTGCTTGCTCTTGCAATAGCTCCTCTTGAGCGTTGGTGTTATTCCATCTGGGGAGCATTTGAGCTGCTTTGGCGATGTCTGGGGCGTAACTCCATCGATAGTGAAACATCGCCTTGGTCAGCCACTCGTCAGCATAGTCTTCAATAAGGTAGTTTAAAAAGCCTAAAGCAAAAGGCGGGATAACCCCCCTTTCCCTTTGTTCTAACTCGAGTTTTCGGATAATCGGAGTAGAGTCACATAGGGCTATTTCAGAGCCGTCTGCCTGTTGGAAATAAAACGTCGGCAACAGGCTTACTGTAGCCGCGGGACGCTGCTTGAGCCTGCCGTCTTGGTTACTTAGCTGATGTCTAGGGCTAGGATAAAGTCTGTATGGAATGCGGCGATACCGCAAAAGCGCCAGCATCTTACGTGTGTAGGGTGAGCCGGACACCCCTGAGAGCTCAACAATTGATTTGGTGCTCATTAGGGTGCCCTCGCGCGCTAACTATCTGATAAGCGGCCTCTGGTTACTGGCTTTGCTCGGCTTGCTGCTCCAATCTTCTGGCACCGGCCAATATTCCGCCTAAGGCATAGTTGCCTTCGTGACACGCATACTCGTACATGGATTCTTGAGTCGTTCGCGAATTAAACGTTAATTCCCCTGCAAACGGCTGGCTGAAGGTACTGGGGTCGACGACAGTGAATTGATACAAAATTGATGCATCTGAAACTCTAGTAAAGCGCTCTGTTACTTCCAAGTTAGAGGAAGAGCCTGCGAAATTCTGCTGCGAGTTAAAGCCTTTAGTCTCGACGACTAACGTATCGCCTTGCCAGTAGCCCACTGAGTCTCCCATCCACTTTTGCATGCCCAGCATGTGTTGTGAATCCTTCAGCCGAATGATTCGAGCATCGTGGGCCATTTCGGCCAAAATCATCACATAGTCGTCTGTTTGCACAAACTGGTAGTTGTTGTTGTACATGACCGGAAGCATTGGCGGGCCCGAATGGGAGCCAAACGACAATAGGCAGCGTTCTGCCAGTGGTCTGCCTTCAGGTCCGTCGTATGGCCCTGGCGCACCTTCTGGGCGATTGAATCTGGCGCGAGGATCACCAAGGTAGGGAATCTGCCCATTAGGCGGGTCCACTATGATTGATGAACGGTATTCATCTTGAATCTTTAAGATATTGGTCCCAACGTCTTTCCAAAACTCGTTATAGCCGTCATTGGTGTCACCGTCGTCGCCAGCCTGAGCCCCTGCTCCTGCCTCGCGATTTGGGTCACTGCTTGCATACTCTGCCTCTAGATAGTTCTCGTTGCTCGATTCCATCCGCTCAACAGTCTCTTCGGCGAGGACCAGCTCGTCGCCATATTCCTTAGGTCGAGTCAGTGGCGTAAGGGTTTTATTGGTCCATATCCCCTGTAGATCTGGCTGGCCTGATGCAGTTCTTGGCGGTTGCCATTCCTGGGCTGGGACCAGTGGCGAGGCAAGAATGGTAATAAGGGAGATCGCGAGAGACATTCGAAAAGGAATCATTATAATTTTCCAATAAGTTGCAATTATAAGTTCAAGTAAATACTTATGTTTGTCTTGCATGAATAAGTTGAGCTAAGCAAAGCTAACTCAAACCGCGCGGGTTTTCAAAGTCTGAAATCAGTCTGATAGCTAAAACCGCTCCCTAGCCGCATCCATTGCCTATACTTATATAGCAGTGGATCAAGCTGCACCTGTCTTGAGGATTTATGCTTGTGCCGTAACGGCACAAGCAGAGCACACATGTTAAGTATGGAAATACAGCGTCGCTTACTGCTTTCAACTAGCCTCGTGTTACTTGCGATGACTACAGGCTTGGCCGTCATTAAATTCCTCTACGTTGGCGAGACTCACCTCCCCTTTGTTGCTATCACTATGAGCGTTTTGTTTGCAGCCAATATTGCCTACATCTTCCTAGGGGGCGATTTGCTGTCCTCTCAAAGGTTAATGCTAGCGCTGATGGTGTTCGGTTTTGTCTTCGCCACCGTGAGTACGGGAGGCTTTAGCAGTGCTCCGATTATGCTTGCACCACTGTTGCCAATGGTCACGATACTCTGGTTTGACAAGCGCGCAGGCTGGATGATGGGCGCTCTGTTGATAGTTATTCTTTCAGCTTTGCTGATTGCGGAATATCAAGGACTGTTGCCGGACAACAAACAGACTAAAGAAACTCAAATCATTGCTCACTTTTTTATGATTACTACAGTTACTGCTGTTTGCACTTGGCTTGCCTGGTCATTCGCACGGACAAAAGAACAGCATTTGGATTCTAATCGCCTCGATGCTTCCACCGATCATCTTACCGGACTAGCTAACCGCCGTGCGATTGACGAGGCTTTGCTCAGGGAAGTTGGGCGTGCGAAGCGAAATCACGCTTGGTTCTCATTTGCCTTAATCGATGTTGATTTTTTCAAACGCTACAATGATTCCCTAGGCCATCAGGCTGGTGATGAGTGTTTGGTCAAGATTGCCGAACTCATTGCTGCGAATTTAAAACGCTCAAGCGATGTGGCGGGTCGATTTGGCGGTGAGGAATTTGCCTTGATTTTGCCCGACACAGACCCTGAAGGTGCTTATAACATCGCTGAAGCTATCAGAAAGCAAATAGCTTCCCTTAAACTGACCTATACTGAAAAGAGTGACGACTGCGTGACCATTTCTATTGGGCTTATAACAGTAGCCGGCGCACAGATATCTAGCGTCGAAGACCTCGTTAAACAGGCAGACGCGGCGCTTTATCGGGGCAAGTCTGGTGGTCGAAATCAGGTGGTCATGAAAACTGTTGACGCGTTACCGCTTGGGTTAGCGCTTCAAGGCTAGATGGTGGACCAAGTGATAGTGGACGAAAACATTTATCGTTGAAAATATAAATCTTATATAACAATAAGTTGTATTTAAAATATATTGTGAAAGATTAATAATAGCTGAGGCTTATGTGGCATGGCTCTTCTTGAAGCCAACAATATCAGACTTACGGGCATGGACTGGTCTAGCAAGCTTCGGGACGTGTCTATGGATATGAAACTGTGGATTAAAATCACCAGTTGGCAAGGTGACCAAGACCGAGCTCTGCGTTGGGTTCAACTCCAAATTAAACTGTTTAGCAATCGCCAACCAGAGCGCGCAGGCCTTAGTCATATCATCTCCTCTATTGCCTTCATCGAAATGGCAAACCCTCAGAATACGGGCGCTCTAGTCAAAAATCGGCCTAATGATATTGGGCTGCCAGGTTGTAGTGCGGCCTAGCGACTAGCGAGGGAAATGGCATTGCTTACAGTGGTTGTACTGGCCTTGGTTCGGTCTATGTAAAGAGCGGTTGCAGCCTAAGATGATAGCTGTGGGCACTGACTCTTAGCGCTCTAACTATAAAGTTCATCCCCAATGTACCGACATATTTAGTACCCTTTCTGATTGAAGTGGTTCAAACTTCAAGTTAAGTCTACTACTATAAAATTAATTTTTATTAAATACAGATGTTTATAATTCAAAATTGAAGTGATCTATGAAGCCGCCTGCTGCATTTTTTGACACGATGGGGGAAATGCAAAACCCATTTAAGATTCCGGTGACTTCTGTGTCTCATTTAAACGTTGATGCGCCGGAAGATGCCGTAGCCGACTATCAATCAGCCAGTGAGTTTATATTTAGTTACCGTGGCAGTCCTGACACGTTCAGTACATACCGGCGTGAAATTGAGCATATGCTGCACTGGTGCTGGTTAGTGGCTAAAAAGTCCCTAAAGCAAATAAACAGAGAAGACATAGAAAGCTATGCCGAATTTGCTCGTCACCCTCCTGCTCAGTGGATCGGGGATAAGAACGTCCCGAGATTTATAGAAAAAGGCGGTGAGCGAATACCCAACCCAGCCTGGCGGCCCTACGTGAGTGACGGCGGTGAATATGTTTGCTCCCAAGCTGGGCTACAGTCACTGTTTAGTGTGCTCAGCAGCTTTTTTAACTTCTTGATTCAAGAGAATGTCTTAACAGCAAATCCGGTATCGCAAATCCGCCAGAAAAGTAAGTTTTTAAGAAAGCACCAGTCCCAAGGTAAAATCCGCAGGCTCTCTCCCCTACAGTGGGATTACGTGATCGAAGCCGCAGAGCAAATGGCGGCGACTGAACCTGCAGTCCACGAACGAACGTTGTTTATTATGAACACCCTCTTCGCTATGTATCTGCGCATATCAGAGCTGGTCGATACCCCTAGGTGGCAGCCCCAGATGGGCCACTTTCAGTTAGATCAAGAAGGCAATTGGTGGTTTATCACCGTGGGCAAAGGCAATAAAGAGCGAGAGGTCTCTGTCAGTGATGCCATGCTTGAAGCGCTGAAGCGCTACCGCAGATCTCGCGGTCTGCCATCTCTACCTAGTCCCGGAGAATCCAGCCCTTTAGTTCACAAAACGCGCGGCAAAGGCGGGTTAGGCAGCACTCGGCAAATACGAGGCATAGTGCAAAAATGCTTCGACACGGCCGCTGCTAAGATGCGCGCTGAAGGGTTTATAGAAGATTCCCAGCGGCTCGCCGACGCGACAGTGCATTGGCTGCGCCATACTGGGATATCAGAAGATGTTAAGCATCGCCCACGGGAACATGTTCGAGATGATGCCGGACATGGTTCTAGCGCGATTACTGACAGATACATCGATGTAGAGCGGGCGGAGCGACATGCTTCGGCGAAAACAAAAGCTATCCGCTAACACTCGTCTCTAACAACCTGCAAAGCACCGGAAAATCACTTAAAAGGGCTTCTCAGGGGGCATGAATTAGCTTAGTCTGTGTTTTCTTAGTGTCCAGTTGAATAGATCAATTGGATTCGATGTCTTATATAGAATGTCAAACATCTCACTAGCGGGGAATTATGCAAACTAGTAGATCGGTGTCAGCCCTAAAACAAGTTAGCAAAGCAACCTTAGTTGCCTTAATCAGTCTTCAGTCTTTTGCCACATTTGCGCAGGAAGAAGAGCCTCAACAGCTTAATGCCCTACTCGACATCGATGCGCTTTATGCGCCGGTTTCGAGTCAGCCTATCCATGGCAAGACCGCGATAGCGCTGCTCGAGGAGCTACAAACTAAGCACTACTCGGCAGTGGAGGTGGATGACAATTTCTCCGCCGTCATATTCGACAGCTTGCTTGATACCTTAGACAGTGCGCATTTGTACTTTACTAAAGACGACATCAACGAGCTAAGCGTGTATCGCTATACTCTCGATGACACTTTAAAAGTAGGCAATGTTGATCCCGGCTTCGACATTTATAACCGCTACTACAAGCGCGTCCTTGAAAGGCTTATCTACGCCATAAATCAAGTTGAAAATGATGTCCCTGAGATGGATTTCACCCTCAACGAATCAATTCAACTGGATCGCGAGGAAGCCCCGTTTGCAGAGAGTATTGATGAGCTGGATGAAATTTGGCGCCGCCGAGTAAAAAACAGTGTTTTAAGCTTGAAGTTGGCTGGCGATACTAACCAAGAAATAAAGGACAAGCTGAGCAAGCGCTATCGCAACCAGCTTAACCAAGTGTTAAAGACCAACGGCCGCGACATATTTCAAACCTACCTTTCCAATGTAGCAAAAGCCGTTGACCCCCATACATCTTAT
The DNA here is from genome assembly GCA_047617585.1 of Pseudohongiellaceae bacterium. Taxonomy (GTDB): domain Bacteria; phylum Pseudomonadota; class Gammaproteobacteria; order Pseudomonadales; family Pseudohongiellaceae; genus UBA9145. The sequence continues at coordinate 5,860 of JBLGBD010000043.1, forward strand.
TTCTCTCCTCGAGATTCTGAGAATTTCAATATGGGTCTGTCGCTGTCGTTGCAAGGCATTGGTGCCCAGCTAACAGCAGATGAAGAATACACGAAAGTAGCTGAGCTAATTAAAGGCGGCCCAGCTGAACGTGGTTCAGAACTAAAGAAAGGTGATCGAATTATAGGCATCGGCCAAGGCATTGACGGAGAGATTCAAGACGTCGTCGGCATGCGCCTAGATGACGTGGTGGCGCAAATTCGCGGTGAGAAAGATACTGTGGTGCGCCTGAGTGTAATTCCAGCTGATGCGGTATCTGAGACAAGTGCCACCTTAGTGAGCATTACCCGCGATACTGTGAAGCTTGAAGACCAATCGGCTAAGCAGGAAGTAATAGAGCTTTCTTATAGCGGCGCCGATTATAAAATTGGCGTAATCCACTTGCCCACTTTTTACTTCGACTTTGAAGCCGCCTCTCGAGGCGAGCAAGATTTTAAAAGTTCCACCCGCGACGTAAGGGTTCTTTTAGAAGAGCTCAAGGAGTCTGAGGTTGATGCCGTGGTGGTGGATTTGCGAAACAACGGCGGCGGTAGTTTAAGCGAGGCAAACCAACTTGTTGGCTTGTTCATCGAGACCGGTGCGACAGTGCAAATTCGATATTCAGGCATTCGCAATGGTTTCACCCGATCCTTCGGCGACAATGATCCTGAGGTTGCTTACTCAGGGCCGTTGGCGGTGCTGGTAAACCGTACTAGTGCATCAGCGTCTGAAATTTTCGCTGGCGCTATTCAAGATTACGAGCGAGGAGTCATCCTGGGCGGTCAGACTTTTGGCAAAGGCACAGTGCAGGAAATTATTCCGATGGAGTATGGTCAAGTAAAGCTGACTCGCTCTAAGTTTTATCGAGTGTCTGGAGAAAGCACTCAGCACCGCGGAGTTATCCCTGATATAGAATTTCCAGACTTTTACAACGCCTATGACGACATTGGTGAAAGCAGTCTTGACGGCGCGCTGCCTTGGGATACTGTGCGTCCGGTTGAATACCGTAGCTACACCGCTATTAAGTCTTTGCTACCAGAATTGAAAATGCGCTATGAAGAACGCGCGGAATCATCGCCGGATTTCAATTACCTTATTGATCAAATTAAGCGTACCCGAACCCTACGAGAGCGAGAAGAATTGTCATTAAACGAGGTGATGGTTAAAGCCGATCGAAAATCCAATCGGCGCGCCGAATTCGATGCTGACAATCTCCGCCGCTTCCTCAAGGGGCTGCCTACTAAAGAATGGGTGGATGAAGAAGAGAAAATTGATGAAGAAGAAGACGCCCCGGTAAATGACGACAGTATTATTGCTGACGCCTCAGAAGAAGACGATGAGGAAGAGGAGAAAGATCCTCTGCTGTTAGAAAGTGGGCGAGTCCTAGCCGATTTTATCGAACTGAACCTCCGTAGAGTGAGCTCTGTAGAGAGCCCGCAAAGCAGCATTTAGCGCTCACCAGCTCCAGTCTATTAACCCGTCTGGCTCCCAGATTGGGTTAATAGACACCCTATTCCCTTGCCGCCTCCCCTCCTGCACTTTTCTAGCCTACTCATGGCCATTTATTTGCCTCACTAATATGCCGATTGCGAAGACTAAAATTGCGCCAAAAAAATGCCCTCTAAGTAGAGGGCAAATGAGCAGGGTCTAGCTCTAGGAGGGCTCATCCAAACACGGTTTGGATGAGAGCTAAGTTAAACACTACAATCTGTCGCTATAGATACTCAATTAAGGCGTTCTAACAATGAATTGTGGCAATCTGATGGCCAACGTTGGTTTTGGCTTCAAGGCGAATTCATCAGTTTAAAGGAGGTATTACGGGGATCAATCGCCGGGCGAGCAAAAAATGGCGGAGGAGGAGAGATTCGAACTCTCGGTGGGCTATTAACCCACGCTGGTTTTCAAGACCAGTGCATTCAACCGCTCTGCCACCCCTCCGCGACAGGCCCAGAATATTACAGCAATCTACAAAACAGTCAATACAATGAACACAAGTCTTGTGGACATCTGTTGGCGCCGAAACGAGTTGATTTTGCTCCTTTTAAGGGTATCATCTAGCTTTAGCCTGCGGCTTTATTTTAACGTAAAGCATTGAAAAACAAAGGCACAAGCCCAACATAGCCAGATAAGCAAAACCTGTGTAGCTCGTTATCTTAATGAACGTTTTTGCTGGAGAATCATATGAACGAAGTTGAATTAAATATTGGCCGAAGCCAGGAATCTGCGCTATCGGTTAACAAAGTTATCCGTAACACCTATATGTTGCTCTCCATGACGCTGATGTTTAGTGCGGCTATGGCTGTTGTAACAATGGCCATGCAAGTGGGTCAAGGCACTGGCTTTATGTTGCTCATTGGCGGCTTCGTTATGACCTTTGTGGTTCGAGCAACGGCGAACTCATCGAAGGGCCTAATTGCAGTGTTTGTCTTTGCAGGGCTAATGGGCGCGGCGCTAGGGCCGACCATTAACGTCTACCTCGTAGCCTACACCAATGGCTCAGCCATTGTTGCCCAAGCATTAGGCGGTACTGCACTGATTTTCCTGTCTTTGTCTGGCTACGCGCTCACCTCTGGTAAGTCTTTCAATTTCCTAGGTGGCTTTTTGTTCACCGGAATGATGGTGATACTCGTGGCAATGATTGCCAATATTTTCATGCAGATCCCCGCTCTGAGCTTAGCGCTGTCTGCGGGTGTGATCATGTTGATGTCTGGCTTCATTCTCTATGATACAAGCCGGATCATTAATGGCGGTGAGCGTAATTACATTATGGCGACCGTTTCTTTATACCTTAGTATCTTCAATATCTTTGTTCATTTGCTTCACCTACTTGGTGCGCTAACTGGCAGAGAATAAACCTAAGCCGTTTATGTTTGCGCCTCAGCTTGTCTGGGGCGTTTTTATTTTAACTACATTAATTCCTTTGCTATCAGGCTGACCTTCCTTATAACCAATGATATTTACAATCGTCGTTCATTCAGCCCCCTATTCAACCCAAGCCCCCGCCAGCGCCTTTCGATTTGCTAAAGCGGCGTTACTTGGCGGGCACTCAATCTACCGCCTGTTTTTCTTTGGAGACGGCGTACACAATGGCAATCGGCTTACCGTTACGGCCCAAGACGATGTGAATTGGCAGAAACAATGGGATCAATTAATCGGCGAACATAAGCTAGATGCCGTAGTGTGTGTGTCATCGGCAATTAAGCGAGGCATTCTCAACGAAGGCGAATCAGTGCGGCATGAGTTGGATGCTGTCAGCCTAACCGAACAAGCGCAAATTGCGGGCTTAGGACAGTTAGTAGACGCCGTATTACAGTCAGACAAAGTAATTAATTTTGGTTAAATGATGACTACACCAGCTGCAAGAAAAACCTTTTTAATTTTGTCGCGCCAAGCCCCCTACGGTGGATACAAAGCGCAGCAGTGTCTGGATATCGCGTTGGCAAGCGCGGTATTCGAGCAGGATATTATTTTCGCTTTCTTGGGTGATGGTGTGTTTCAAATACTTACCAATCAGAACCCGAACGCAATTGATTGCAAACCGATGGGCAGTGCGCTTGAGACTCTGCAGCTGTATGGCATCGACGAAGTCTATGTTGATCTGTCGAGTCTCGAAGCGCGTCATTTAAGCCCATCAGATTTAGTGGTGGATGCGAAACTGATGGATAGTGACAAACTGGTGCAGCTAATCAATCAAGCTGATTGTGTGTTTAATCTATGACCACTCTTCATACCATATCCAAACCGCCCGCGGCAGGGTTGTTGGAAATCTGTCTACCGCTTCTCAAAGCAGGTGACTGTGTTCTTTTTACAGAAGATGGGGTTTACCACTGCATGGTAGATAACCAACTGTTTGATAGCAAAAACGGCGTAAAGTGCTGCGTGCTAACTGAAGATGCCCACGCGCGAGGATTAAAAAATAGGCTGTGTCCTAAGGTCAATCTTACTGATACCGCCGGCTATGTAGAGCTCTGTGTTCGCTTCGATCAAGTCGTGAACTGGTTCTAGTGAGTCACATGAGCCACTCAATCGCAATTGGACAGCGCGATATCAAATTAGACGCTGAAGGCTTTTTGCGTACACTTTCTGATTGGGATAAAGATGTTGCTATCGCGATCGCATGCGCTGAGGGGCTAGTTTTGAACGAAGCCCATTGGGAGGTGTTGAATCTGCTGCGTACTCACTACAAGGTTCATAAAGTGACTCTGGCGAACCGAGCTTTGGTAAATTTGGTGAAGAGAGAGCTAGGGGCAGACAAAGGTAAAAGTATTTACTTGATGAAGTTGTTTACTGGTAGTCCCGCAAAGATAAGCAATAAAATCGCCGGTTTGCCCAAACCCGACAACTGTATTTAGGGTAGTTATTGCCAGGCAAGGGTTTGCCGCAAAAGAACCACGGTGCCAATTATTATAAGTGATGGAGATTCGAACCCCTCTTGCTTAGCCTTGTCATAGAGCGAAGCAACAGTGCCAGTGATCACTCTCTGATCTGGAGTAGTTCCTTTTTCCACTAAGGCGATAGGCATATGCGGGTCCATGCCATGCTGAATCAGCTTGCTGCAAATAGTATTCAACGCCAATAGCCCCATATAAAAGACTAAAGTTTCTTGATCCCGTACCAGCCCATTCCAATCTAGTTCCAGTTCTCCCTCTCTTAAATGACCTGTCAGAAAACGTACCGATTGGGAATGATCTCGATGGGTTAAAGGAATGCCAGCGTAAGCTGCACACCCTGAAGCAGCAGTGATACCTGGCACTACTTGAAAAGCAATACCATGCTTTGCCAAGGATTCAAGCTCCTCCCCGCCCCGCCCGAAAATAAAAGGATCGCCACCTTTCAATCGCATAACACGCTTACCCTCTTTGGCTAAGCGTACCAGCATCTCATTAATGCCTTCTTGTTTAACACTGTGGTTCGTGCGTTGTTTGCCGACGTATATTTTTTCAGCGTCGGCGCGCACTTTTTGAAGAATGCTATCCGATACTAGCCTGTCATACAAAACGACATCCGCTTTGTGCATCAGCCTCAGCGCTCTCAGAGTAAGGAGGTCTGGATCACCCGGGCCAGCACCGACCAAATAGACTTCGCCTTTGATGACTTGGCTTTCGGCAGCTAGCAATTTTTCCTCAATTTTCTGTTTCGCAAGCTCTGTATTTCCCCGGTAGACAAGCTCGGCGACTTCACCGTCAACAAGCTGCTCCCAAAATCGGATGCGGGCATCAAAGTCTTTAATTCGAGCTTTGACGCTTTTCCTAAACGACTGCAATAAACGAGCAAAGTCGCCGATTTTTGCCGGCACTAAGGTTTCATTCAATTCTTTAATTTTACGAATTAAAACCGGCGAGGAGCCCGAACTGGAGATAGCGATAACTATAGGAGTTCTATCGACAATAGAAGGCACAATGAAACTACACAGGCTTGGCTGGTCGACTACATTCACTGGAATGTTCAAGCGCTTGGCCGCGGTGCTGACCCTTTCATTCACCGCCAAGCTATCGGTAGCGGCAATCACCAAGACAGCATTGCTTAACTGTGATTCATCAAAGGATGCAATGATTTGAGTATAATTGTTGTTCAGGCACAGGTCGCTAAGCTGATCCGAGATAGCTTCACTCACAATAGTTAAAGCGGCGCCCGCTCTGGCCAGTAAAATGGCCTTGCGATAGGCTACTTCGCCGCCGCCAATAATGATGCAGTGCCGACCTCGAATATTGATAAAGATCGGCAGCAGTTCCATTACACTAAAAACTCTAATCCGTTCATATAAGGTCGTAACACCTCAGGAATTTTTATGCGGCCATCGGCCTGCTGATAGTTTTCGAATACTGCAACTAAAGTTCGTCCCACGGCCAGAGCTGAGCCGTTTACAGTGTGCACAAGTTCTGGCTTGCCAGTTTCAGGATTGCGCCATCTTGCCTGCATTCGCCTTGCTTGAAAATCGGTGAATACGCTGCAGGATGAAATTTCTCGGTAGCAGTTTTGTGAGGGAAGCCAAACTTCAAGATCGTAGGTTTTAGCCGACGAAAACCCCATGTCGCCACCGCACAGCAGGACTTTGCGATAGGGTAAGTCCAGAGCCTGTAAAACGGCCTCAGCATGTCCAGTTAATTCTTCGAGGGCTGCTGAGGACTCCAATGGCTTGACGATTTGGACTAATTCAACTTTCTCAAATTGATGCTGTCGAATCATGCCTTTGGTGTCCTTGCCATAGCTACCCGCCTCTGATCGAAAGCAAGGGGTGTGGCAGGCAAACCGCAGGGGCAATTTAGCGGCCTCAATAATTTCATCGCGCACAAGGTTAGTGACCGGTACTTCAGCAGTTGGAATCAAATAGAATTCTTGGTCGCCGGCTAGCTTAAACAAATCTTCTTCGAATTTAGGCAATTGCCCAGTGCCGTGAAGAGAGTCTTTGTTGACCATATAAGGCACGTTTAATTCGGTATAGCCATGGCTATCAGTATGCAGGTTTAACATAAACTGAGTTAGGGCGCGGTGCAGTCTTGCCGTGTTACCTTTCATTACTACAAAGCGAGTGCCGGTGAGTTTTACCGCGCTGGCAAAGTCCAGCCCATCATCTAAGGCTTCGCCTAACTCAGTATGGTCTTGAACCTCGAAATCAAACTGCTTGGGTGTGCCCCAAGTAGATACTTGAAGGTTATCAGACTCATTCGCTCCAGCTGGAACTGACTCATGAGGAATGTTGGGAACACCCATTACATAGTCATTGAATTCGCTTTGGACTTGATTCAGCTGCTCTTTTTTCGCCTCAAGATCAGTCTTGATAGACTCCATAGAGTTTAAGATTTCGCTGACGTCCTCCCCCGCTGCCTTGGCTTTGCCAATGCTCTTAGAGCGAGAGTTACGTTCGTTTTGAAGTGTCTCAGTCTCTAGCTGCAAGGCCCGGCGTTTCTCATCCAATAGAAGCAGCTTGTCGAGGTCTAAATCGAACTTTTTTATTTTCAGCGCAGCAGCAATGGCCTGAGGCTCGGTACGAATCCGTTTTGGGTCTAACATTTTTTATTCCTGATTAGGCTTGGCGAATTGTAAGGCGAAGGCTAAGTTTTAGCTTATTAATTTTGCTAAGTGCATGCCTGAAAAAGTGGCAAATAAACAGACCACAACGCTGCCAGTAGTATAGATAAGGGCGGTATTGTAATGGCCCTGCTGGAACAACAAAAGTGCGTCGAGGGAGAAAGTTGAAAAAGTTGTCATCGCGCCTAAAAAGCCGATCATAAGCAGAGGCCGCCAAGTCTCTACTAATTGCACCTTATCCATTAACACGGCAAAGCATAACCCGATGAGGAATGAACCAATGGTGTTCACTATAAGTGTGCCTAGGGGAAAGCCGGTCTGATTCACGCTTTCAATCGTGGTTGACAGCCAATAGCGGCTCATAGCGCCAACGGCCCCGCCAGCTGCTATCGAAAGGTATAGGGTTAAAGTTGGTGCAAAATTCATTACTAATCTCGCCAGCTGCCGCGTCTGATCAAGCCTGCTTGCAGCCTATTGGCTGTAGTTGTTTTCAATTACTTCAATGCCTGCTGGCGGTTCGAAATGAAATTCAGAATCGCTTAATGGCACATTGGTTTTTACATCGAAGAATTGCCAAACCGTTTGTTCGCCGTTTTTACTGTTGATGTAAATTGCATCCAGCTGGGTTTCAATAAACTGGATGGCAATGCTGGCGTAGACACTATCAGAAGCAATTGGGGTCAGAGTGAAATTCTCAGCGCCTGCATCAATTTGAGCTAAGCTGATGGTGTATTCTTGATTGAGTGAATCCGTGCGGCCACTGAGCAACTGAGCCGCTAATTCGGACTGATCAGATTGCCAGTCTTCGACTACCACCTGTTCGAGATCCGGTTGATAATTCCACAGTTTAACGCCGTCAGTCACGATAAGCTCGGGGAAGGGATCGGTTGTTTCCCAGTAAAAACCGTCAGGCTTTTTCAATTTCATCTTGATCGAGCTTTCTTCGAGGACCCCCCCGCTAGACTCCACAATCAGTTGGGTCACATCTGCGGTTAGCGTTGTCACATGGCTAAGTAAGGATTCTAGTCGTTCAGAATCAGCTGCTAGGGCTTGCGAACTCAACCCCGTAAAGCATGCCGACGCCAAGGTAATTACATTCAATGTTTTGTTCATATAGCCATTTATAGAGTGATTGAGTTAGCTTTAAGCCGCGCAGTTTAGTCCCGCGGTGCCGGTGGCGCCAAGACTTCCCTTGACCCATTGCTACCCATTTCCGATACAACACCTGCAGCCTCCATGGATTCTATCATTCTTGCTGCGCGGTTATAGCCTATTCGCAGTTTGCGCTGCACGCCAGAGATTGATGCTTTTCTGGATTCGCAGACGAATTGCACGGCCTCGTCATAAAGGGCATCGTCTTCCTCTCCCTCGCCAGAGCCGTCGAAATTACCGCCGCTAAAATCAGATTCTTCATTCGCCGCAGTAATGGATTCTATGTAAACCGGCGTGCCCCGCTCTTTCCAATCTGCCACAACTCGGTGAACCTCTTCATCGCTTACAAAAGCACCGTGCACTCGAGTCGGAACGCCGCCTCCGGGGGGTAAGAACAACATATCACCATGGCCTAGCAACTGCTCGGCGCCGCCTTCCCCGAGAATCGTTCGTGAATCTACTTTCGACTGCACCATAAACGACAGTCGGGTCGGGACATTGGCCTTGATCAGCCCCGTAAGCACGTCAACAGATGGCCGTTGAGTGGCCAGAATGAGGTGAATTCCGGCGGCCCTGGCTTTTTGTGCAATCCGCGCAATCAGCTCTTCAACCTTCTTGCCCACTACCATCATCATGTCTGCCAGCTCATCAACGATCACAACGATGTTGGGCAGGGTTTCAAGCTCCGGAGCTGATTGCTCCTCAACCAGCAGCATGGGGTCAGGCTTCCAGATAGGATCCATAATCGGATTCCCTGCTTTCTTGGCGTCTTCGACTTTCTTATTAAAGCCAGCCAAGTTTCTAACTCCAAGGGCTGACATGAGCTTATAGCGCCGTTCCATCTCTGCCACGCTCCAGCGGAGGCCGTTAGCGGCGTCCTTCATATCTGTGATCACTGGAGTTAGTAAATGCGGGATGCCGTCGTAGACAGACAGCTCAAGCATCTTTGGATCGATCATTATCATTCTGACTTCGTCAGGTGTGGACTTGAACAACAGGCTCAAGATCATGGCGTTGATGCCCACAGATTTACCTGAACCGGTGGTACCCGCCACTAACAGATGGGGCATTTTTGCCAGATCGACGATCACCGGCTTGCCCACAATATCGTGGCCAAGGGCCATGCTCAGCGGCGAGATAGCGTGATCAAATTCTGGTGAGCTGAGCACTTGGCTAAACTGAATGGTTTCACGTTTTTCATTAGGAATTTCGATACCTATGACAGTTTTGCCAGGTATTACTTCAACTACTCTTACCGAGACAATAGCAAGAGAACGGGCCAAGTCTTTCGCCAAATTGGTAATCCTGCTGACCTTGACCCCTGGTGCTGGCTGAACCTCAAAGCGCGTAATAACTGGGCCCGGATTGACTGCCGTGACCTCAATTTCAATGCCAAAATCCTTCAATTTAAGTTCAAGCAGGCGAGACATAGCTTCTAAGGACTCCTTAGAAAACCCGCTGTCATTGCTCTGCTGCCAAGCATCTAACAGGCCTATGGCTGGTAGCTCCTTGTCTGAGGTGCTAGCGAACAGCTTACCCTGCCGCTCTTTTTCTACCCGCGCACTTTTTGGCGGTGGCGTAACTGACGCTATCTGAATCGTCGGTGGCACCCGCTTCTTCTCTTTAGCGATGTGAACGTCTAATACTTTTTTGCGAGTCTCCAAACGCTCTTTGGTGGCCGCAGCTTGCTTTCTTTGCTCGATCCATATGCTCAGTTTAGCTTGCGCACTAGCCAATGAACGTAAGGTCCATGCACCCAGTCGATCGACTGTATTGATCCAAGAAATCTCAGCCGTAATTGTTAGGCCAAACAGAAAGATAGCAAATAGAAGTAATGTGCTGCCGAGGTTTGCAAAGGCTGGAATAGACAAATCTACCACGAGGGCGCCGAGAACCCCGCCGGCCATATAAGGAGAACCTTCACTTACTTCGATGTGAATGATCGCAAGACCGCAGGCTGAAATGATGAGCAAACAAAACCCCAGACTTTTGAAGCCCAGCAAAGGCCAAGAAAATTCGGCGTGTGCTTCTTTCTCTCGCAGGGCCTCAATAATTTTGTAACCAAGAAAGCCGGGAAACGCGAAGGCTAAGTAGCCTAGCAAATGAAATAGGATATCGGCCAAGTAAGCGCCGTAGACTCCAACCGCGTTCTCAACGTCGGTATTAGTGCCGGTGGTAGTGTAAGCCGTGTCTTGAGGCGAATAACTTAGCAGCGCAACGAGCAGAAACACCCCCAGCAAAAAATACACGATCAGTGAACCTTCGCGCATTAATCGCTGCACGATGTTCTCGACTTGAGTTTCGTTAGGTGTTTTTGTTGCGGCCATATTTTTCAATTCTTTCAATTACCTGCGTATAGTTTATATGATCAATTCTACAATAGTTAGCAGAAAATCAAGATTCAATTCCAGCGCCTTTAGCGCAATGGATCTGTTGCCGCGCCAAGGGACTTGGGTTCATTAAGGGTTATCGTGCAATTCTCCCGATGAATTAAGGTCTTTGAGTCAATAACTGGAAGAAAGTTGGGTACAATACTTACCCTTGGCTTTTAATTAAAAAGATCGCCTTCACATAGATGGGATCAACTCCACAACGGACACGTAATACTCAGGAAAAACTATGACAGACGTTCAACACCACAAGCTCGTAATTCTTGGATCTGGCCCTGCTGGTTATACAGCTGCCGTCTACGCAGCCCGCGCCAATCTTGATCCGGTAGTAATTACGGGCCTTATTCAGGGCGGTCAACTCACAACCACAACAGATGTGGATAATTGGCCAGGAGACGTTGAAGGTCTGCAGGGGCCTGACCTGATGGAGCGGATGAAAAATCATGCTGAGAAATTTGATACAAAAATTATCTATGATCATATCAACTCTGTAGATCTATCCAATAGACCTTTTAAATTACAGGGGGATAGTGTGACTTATAGCTGTGATGCCTTAATAATTGCAACCGGCGCATCGGCGCAGTACCTCGGCCTGGAGTCTGAAACCGCATTCATGGGCAAAGGCGTTAGCGCCTGTGCTACCTGCGACGGCTTTTTCTATCGCAACAAGCCTGTGCTGGTGGTCGGCGGCGGTAATACGGCGGTTGAAGAAGCCCTTTATTTGTCAAATATTTGCTCTCACGTCACCTTAGTCCACCGCCGAGATTCACTGCGTGCTGAGAAAATTTTGCAGAAGAAGTTGTTCGAGAAAGTCGCCGAAGGAAAAGTAACTATCCTTTGGAATAATTCGCTTACAGAGGTTGTTGGTGATGAAATGGGAGTCACCGGCGCGAATCTAAAAAGGACTGATTCCGATGAGACAGCCTCGATTGTGGTAGACGGCGTATTTATTGCTATTGGCCATGTTCCGAATTCCGAAATATTTCAAGGTCAGCTCGAGATGAAAAACGGCTATGTGATAGTAAGTACCGGCATTAACGGCAATGCAACCGGAACTAGTGTCCCCGGCGTGTTCGCCGCGGGCGATATAGCCGACCAAATCTATCGCCAGGCTGTGACCAGTGCCGGGTTTGGCTGTATGGCAGCTTTGGATGCTGAGAAGTTCTTAGACGCCTAGAGTGAGCTAGAAATAATTCATGTCGATTATATGGTTAGATCGTGAACCTGTGTGCTTTCCTGATGTCGGCTTGGCCTTTGATGAGCCCAACGGCTTGTTGGCTGCGGGTGGCGATTTAACCATACCTTGGCTAGAGTTAGCTTACTCAAAGGGCATATTTCCTTGGTTTGAAGAAGACCAGCCCATTCTGTGGTGGAGTCCGGACCCTAGAATGGTGCTGCGCCCTAGCGAATACTGCCTATCACGCAGCATGCGCAAGCTGCTGCGAAAAAATTATTTCACGGTAACTATGGATACTTGCTTCAGCGAGGTAATTGATGCCTGCTCCCAGTCTCGCGGCTACTCTTCGGGAACGTGGATCACCGAGTCTATTAAGCAGGCCTATGGCGCTCTGCACGAGGTGGGCACTGCCCATTCTGTCGAAGTATGGCTGGGTGGTGAATTAGTTGGTGGCCTCTACGGGGTGGCTAAGGGTAAGGTGTTCTTTGGCGAGTCTATGTTCAGTCGCAGAGATAATGCGTCGAAGGTGGCGTTCGCATTCTTAACAGAACAGTTAAACCGGTGGCAGTTTCATTTGATAGACTGTCAGGTAAGCAGCGATCATTTGATCTCCTTAGGTGCGTATGAAATTCCACGGCAAGAGTTTTGTCAGCTGATTGCACAATTCAGCCTTGCGGAAACTACCAGCAGTGCCTGGCAATTTGACGATGATTTACCCCTAAACTGGATGGGTCAAAGCTAATAAATGAGTTCAACAAATAATTCTAAAACATTGAGTTCGATACGATTATTTCGTACCTCGCCCCACCCCTGTAGCTATAAACCAGGGTTGGCAGCGTCGACGGTATTTGTAGACCCAGATTTAGTTATCGATAAAAGCCTTAACAGTAAGCTCAGTGAGCTGGGCTACCGCCGTTCTGGAGCCCATCTGTATCGGCCAGATTGCGAAACTTGCTCAGCTTGCCAGTCTTGCCGGATTCCCGTCATGCAGTTTGCTGCAAGGCGGCGTCACCGCAAAACATGGAATAATAATCAAGATCTAAAGGTTGAGGTGTGTAGCGACCTTGCCGGAGACGCCGAGTTTGCGCTCTATCAGCGCTACATAGATTCCCGTCACGATGATGGCGACATGTACCCTGCGTCGGCTGAGCAATTTGAAGCATTTATCAAAACCAAGACAGTGGATACCCGGTTTCTAAAATTTTATCTCGAGGGTCAATTGCTGGCCGTCAGTGTTACTGACGTTTTAGAGCAAGGCCTATCGGCGGTCTATACATTTTTTGAACCTAGCCAAGCAAAGAGGTCTCTGGGTAGTTACGCGATACTGTGGCAAGTTGAATTAGCGAAAAAGATGCAGTTGGAGTATCTGTTTCTTGGCTACTGGGTCAAAGGCTGTCAAAAAATGGAATACAAGAGCACTTACCGCCCGCTGCAGTTCTTGGTCAACGGGCAGTGGGTATTGCTTAAATAAGCATTTTGCTTATCTGGCTAAAATCGGGCACAATGCGCCCGCAATTAGAGACCTTAAGGACCATCAATGGCAAAAGAAGATCAAATAGAAATGGAAGGTGAAGTGGTAGATACCCTACCTAACACCATGTTTCGCGTAAAGCTTGAAAATGGACACATCGTAACTGCCCATATTTCAGGAAAAATGCGTAAAAACTATATCCGCATTCTGACCGGAGACCAAGTACGGGTTGAGCTAACCCCTTATGATCTTACTAAAGGCAGAATTACTTACCGAGCACGCTAATCCATTGCCTTTGCAATGGATTGGTTAGCCCCGCGTAAGTCTCTCCATTTAAGGTTTCGCGTCACTCAGCTCTTTCTTTTTTTGGGGCTTTTTGTCTTTAATGTCAATGGCAATGTCGTCGTTGCGAACAGTAACATCGACCTCGCCGCCGTCCACTGCCAGATCGCCGAACAAAATATCTTCCGCCAACGCTCGTTTGAGCTTCTCTTGAATCAGTCGACCCATCGGTCGAGCGCCCATAGATTCGCTGTAGCCGTTCTTAACAAACCAATCCACAGCTAGTTCATCAACATGCAAAAGTACATTCTTGTCATCAAGTTGCACCTGTAAGTTAACCAAGAACTTATCGACAACTGTGCGAATGGTGTCAATGGTTAAGTTGCCAAACTGAATGATTGAATCTAATCGGTTGCGGAACTCTGGTGTGAAAGCCTTCTTGATTATCTCCATGCCGTCTGCGGTGTGATCTTGCACGGTAAAACCAATCGATGAGCGTGACATTTGTTCTGCACCGGCATTCGTGGTCATGATTAAGATGACATTTCTAAAGTCAGCTTTGCGGCCGTTGTTGTCTGTCAACGTACCATGGTCCATAACTTGAAGTAGCAGATTGAAGACATCAGGGTGAGCTTTTTCGATCTCATCCAAAAGCAGCACGCAGTGCGGGTTCTTGGCCACGGCTTCAGTTAACAAGCCACCTTGATCAAACCCGACATAGCCTGGAGGTGCTCCAATCAGTCGAGACACAGTATGCCGTTCCATGTATTCGGACATATCGAATCGCAGCAATTCGATGCCCATAATCTTAGCTAGCTGCCGGCTAACTTCGGTCTTACCGACCCCGGTTGGGCCTGAAAAGAGGAATGAACCAATTGGCTTTTCACTGTCATTCAACCCAGCTCTAGAGAGCTTGATTGCGGTAGCCAATGACTCAATAGCTTTGTCTTGGCCAAAAACCACCATCTTCAGATTGGGTTCTAAACTGCGCAGTGACTCCACATCCGAGCTGGAGACATGCTTTGGCGGAATTCTGGCGATGGCTGCGACAACTTTTTCCACGTCGCTGACCTGTATAAGTTTTTTACGCTTGCTCGCTGGCTGTAAGCGCTGAAACGCGCCTGCCTCGTCGATCACATCAATGGCTTTGTCTGGCATATAGCGATCATTGATATAGCGCCCAGCCAACTCTGACGCTGCCCGCAGCGCCTTGTCGCTGTAGCGCAGATCATGGTGCTCTTCGAAACGGGATTTCAAACCTTTCAAAATCTTGTAAGTGGTGTCTACGTCCGGCTCATCCACATCAATTTTTTGGAAACGACGGGACAGTGCGCGATCTTTTTCAAAAATGCCTCGGTACTCTTGATAGGTTGTCGAGCCAATACAGCGCATATTGCCGGAAGTTAATACCGGCTTGAGTAAATTAGACGCATCCATAACTCCGCCCGAGGCAGCGCCAGCACCAATAATGGTATGTATTTCATCAATAAACAGCACGGCGTTCTGATTTTTCTTTAGCTCGTTAAGCAGTGCCTTAAAGCGCTTTTCGAAATCACCTCGGTATTTGGTGCCCGCTAGCAGGGCGCCAAGATCTAATGAATAAATAACGCTGTCCGCCAAAACTTCGGGCACCTGCTTATCAACAATGAGCTTGGCAAGACCTTCAGCCACAGCAGTCTTGCCAACCCCGGATTCGCCCACTAACAGTGGGTTGTTTTTGCGGCGCCGCGAGAGCACTTGAATAACTCGGGTAACTTCTTCTTCTCGACCAATCAAAGGGTCGATTCGGCCCTGTTCAGCTTCGATGTTCAGGTTGGTAGCAAAATTGTCTAGTGCGCTTGCAGAAGACTCGCCGCCACTCTCCTCATCATGGGACTCACTAGGAGTTTCGTTTTCACCGGCGTGGCCGGGAATCTTCGAAACGCCGTGAGTGATAAAATTCACTACATCGATACGAGCAATGTCTTGCTGTTTCAAGAAATACACGGCTTGGCTTTCTTGTTCGCTAAAAATTGCTACAAGAACGTTGGCTCCGGTGACTTCACGCTTGCCCGAAGACTGCACATGGAATACGGCGCGCTGAAGTACTCGTTGAAACCCCAAGGTAGGCTGAGTTTCCCGACCAGTTTCTGTTTCGGGAATTAAAGGCGTAGTAGCATCAACAAAATCCAATAACTCGCCCCGCAAGCGAGTTAGGTCACAATCACAGGCAATGAGCACGCTGGAGGCTACTTCATTATCAAGCAAGGCTAGCAATAGGTGCTCTACTGTCATGAATTCATGACGTTTTTTGCGAGCACCTTTAAACGCGTAATTCAGGGTGGCTTCAAGATCTTTGCTTAACATAGTGTTCCTTGTGATTGATCAGAACAATCTGGTCAATAGAATTATCTGTCTACTTCTACCGAACACAATAGGGGCTGTTCGCATTCTTTAGCATAGTCGTTTACTTGGGCTGCTTTGGTTTCGGCGACATCTTTGCTGAACACGCCACAGACACCTTTACCCTCAGTGTGAACTTTTAGCATGATCTGGGTCGCCTTCTCTATATTCATACTGAAATATGAACGTAGCACGTCGACCACGAACTCCATCGGAGTGTAGTCGTCGTTTATAAGCACAACCTTATATAGGGGCGGCCGCTGCAGCTTTGGCTTTTCGGTCGTAGCGGCATATTCGATGTTAATGTCTTCATCATCATCGCCAGAATTGATAGGCCCAATTGGGTATTTCGTCATATCTAATTCTAGTAGATGTTTTTTATACATACTCATAACAAGAACGTCTAAGGGGGGATTTATTTACCAACAAAGTATTCGATTATTTTGCGTTAGAATCGGCCGCAATAAAAGACTTTTATCTTTTCTCTAACAAGTGCAAATTTACCTAGCCCGTGTAATGTGGGGCTGAATCTCTGGGGTTCAAGGCCGACTTCCAACTCATTAAACGTCAGAATCCTGCGGGCGGTTTTGACAAGCAATTATCATTAGTGTAAACCTCATTCCTAGCGGGTATAAACCTGCACTAATAATTACAAAAAATAATAAGAAGTACGGAGTCAGCCTATGAGTACCGGGCAAGTGAAATGGTTCAACAATGCCAAAGGATTTGGCTTTATATTACCCGAAGATGGTGGAGATGATTTGTTTGCGCATTATTCCGCGATCGGCATGGATGGGTATAAAACCCTAAAAGCTGGGCAGTTAGTTACCTTCGAAACCATCGAGGGTCCAAAAGGACTGCATGCTGCGAATATTCACGCGGTAGCGTCTGATGGCGAGGTCTTAGAAGCTGTTGCGCAGCCAATCATGGAGCGCGCTGCTTCTCTGGC
>JBLGBD010000044.1:0-22649 GCA_047617585.1 Pseudohongiellaceae bacterium
GCTGAGCAGCACGCCGAGCTTTGGCCTGTCGATGCCCAAGCCCGTACATGGGCACGCTGCGCCACAGCTGAGATGCACTCCGGGTTTGGTGCTCTGCGCCGCGAATGTGGAATGACTGTTGGGGTCAGAGTAAAGTTGTTTCAGCCATCGGCGGCGCTCGCTGCCGATGTCAAACGGGTAGATCAGTTATGGAATGAAGGGCTTACTAAATTTGGCGGGCCTTTTCTAGCAGGAGATAGGTTTACTATAGTCGATGCGTTTTATGCGCCGGTGGTGTTTCGATGCCGCAGTTTTGACCTCGCTCTTTCGCAAGCGGCCGCGGAGTATCGGGATCGAATACTAAATCTTGCAGCAATGAAAAAGTGGGAACAGGCAGCGCTGGCAGAAACATGGCGCGATACTGATCACGAAACCGAGATGCTGCAGTATGGTGAGGTTACCGCGGACTATCGAGCGTAGAGGCTACTGTGTTTGAATATCGTAGTGAGCTTTACTAACAAAGAGTAGCGCTGTAGCCATATAGCCATGGCTCTATGAATGGGAGCTGTAGGCTGTGCGCCAGTATTTCTACCTTCTATTGTTAGTCAACGATAAGCACCGAACACCTAACACCCAAGATCAAACCACTAGCACTTAACTACTCGCACATAACTACTCGCACATAACTACCCACACCTAACTACAGTGGTTTCTCCATCGTAATAATATAGCTATCCGACCCATTGGCGCCTTTAATATTCTCGCGCTTGAGCTCCATATAGCCGGCGGCGCGATATAGAGGTTCGCCAGCCAAAGTGGAGCCCAACTGAATTCGTTTGAAGCCAGCAACCCTCGCCGCGTCCTCTCCAAGCCGCAAAAGTAGCGAGCCTATTCCTTGTCTAGTAAAGCCGGGGTGGGTGTACATAGCGCGAATGCGGGCAGCATCGGTAGTTGGATCGCTCAAACTATCATCTCTACCTAAAGTATGATCTCCGCCGAATAAGGTCTTGCGTTTGCCCCAACCACCGCAGCCTACTAACACGGCTTCGGCTTGAATTTCTGCCTCAATTAAAAAGTAGCTGCCATCCTTTATCAAAGTGCTATCCACTCCCATAGTTTCTTTGGCCGCCTCTATCTCTTGGGACGACAGGTAGGCTTTCATGTTTTCTGCAATAGACTCTTGCATAAGACTAATAATAGCTGGCACATCGCTGGGCTTTGCAATGCGCTGGCTTAGAGCGAGTTTGGGCTTAGGAGTTTGGATTGTCATCACGGCATTGCCTTGAATTTGTACAAAGCAATTGTAAGGCATTTTAGCCGCAAAATATTGGTATGAGGTGATAAATGAAGTAACCTGTAATTCAGCAACAAGGTACTAAAACCTTGTGTCACTCGTAGGGGATACAATGAAAAAAATAACACTCGCCATTCTAGGTGCTTTTGCTGGCCTGCCAATGGCCTCGGCCCAAGATTTCGATCGCATCCAGATTACGACTATTCCGGTTACCGACAATATCTATATGCTGCAAGGCAGCGGTGGCAACATCGGCGTGTCTATCGGGGATGATGGCACCTTCATCGTGGATGATCAGTTTGCGCCGTTAACGGATAAAATCGTTGCTGCAATTGCCGAGCTGACAGACAAGCCGGTGGACTTTGTGGTCAATTCACATTGGCACTATGATCACAGTGACGGCAATGAAAACTTTGGCCGAGCAGGGGCCTATATCGTGGCACAGGACAATAGTCGCCACCGTATGGAAACCGATCAGGTGGTGTCTCTCAATGGCCGCGAACAGGCACCCTACGATGAGGTGGGTCTACCGAAAATTACTTTTATGGACGCCATGAAATTCTATTTCAACGGCAACACCATAGATCTTGTCTACACCGGGCCGGGTCATACCGACGGCGATGCTCAGGTGTACTTCAAAGAGGCGAACGTGATCCACACGGGTGATATGTTCGTGCGCTATGGCTTGCCGTTTATAGACCAGCCTAACGGCGGCTCAACTGATGGAATGATCGATTCTATTTGGACCTTGGCAGGGTTGATTGATGACGACACGATCATTATTCCTGGCCACGGCGAGCTTGCAAACCGAACCGATTTGCTGGAATACCGAGATATGCTGGTAACTATTCGGGGCCGCCTCAAAGCAGCTATTGCCAGAGGCATGTCAGCAGACTTGGCGGTTGAGATGAATCTAACGGAAGGCTATGCCCAACCAGGCCCTGGCACCGAGCGGTGGATTCGCGCTGCTTATGATGAATATAAATAGTTAGGGCGCTAGGCGTTTATTTTTTGCCAAATAAGCATCTGATTGTTGGCAGGCATGGGATTGTCTTCCAGCAGGGTCAGCCCAGCGCTTTGCGCTAGGCTGTTTACCCATTCGAAATCTCTAACACCGCTGACGGGGTCGCGCTCTTTCAGCCAAAGATCAAAACTCGCATTGCTTTCGGTAGTAAATTCACCGGCGTATTTAAACGGCCCATAGACACAAAGAAGCCCGCCAGGGTTTATGTGCTTGGCCACTTCACTGAATAAGTTTTCTACTGAACCTGCTGAAATAATATGCAGGCTATTGGCGGTAAAGACTGCATCAAATACGTCGCAGCGCCAAGGTTTGTCATCTACACTGAGGGCAATTGCTGGTGGTAGGTTTTCTAGTTCAGCGATTGTAATGCGGTGGTTCAGGGTTTCTAAATTGCTGAGAATATCGCTGGCCTGCCAGGTTAAATAAGTAAATAAACCGGCAAAGAAAACCGCGTGTTGCCCAGTCCCGCCGGCCAATTCTAATACCGTGTCTTTATCGCCTAAGTGGCGGCTAAACACCTCTAAAATCGAAACCTTATTGTTTTCACTGGCTTGGCTATAGGGTAAATCGTCAGACAAAGTATGGCTCACTCGCTAGGCTTGCTTGCGCAAAAATACCGGTTTGTTGGGAGTCGACTCAGTTTTGCTGTAGCGGTATCCGCCTGCACTAAATTCCAAGAGCTCATCGGCTTTAGTAATTTTGTTTTTCACTATATGGGTGACCATCTCGCCACGGGCTTTCTTAGCAAAAAAACTCACAACTTTGTATTTGCCGGCGGAAAAATCTTTGAACACAGGCGTGACTATTTCCCCGCCCACCGCTTTAGCTTTGACAGCACTAAAATATTCATTGGAGGCCAAATTGATGAGCAGCTTTGTTTTTTGGGCAGCGAGTTCGGCGTTGATATGGTCGGTGAGCTTTGATCCCCAAAATTCATACAGGTTTTTGCCACGGGCATTTTTAAATTTGCTGCCCATCTCAAGTCGGTAAGGCTGAATGAGGTCCAGTGGCTTGAGAATACCATACAGGCCAGACAATATTCGTAAATGCTTCTGAGCAAAGTTAATTTCTGCCGCACAATAGTCTTGAGCATTCATGCCCTGATACACATCCCCTTGAAATGCAAACACTGCCTGCTTGGCATTTTCTGGTGTAAAAGGCAGCTGCCAGTTGGCATTGCGGTTGAAATTCAATTCACTCAGAGCCTCACTTATATGCATAAGCTCAGACAGCCGTTCTGGCTGATATTTTTGCAGCTCATTCATTAACACGCTGGAATCTTCTAAAAACTGAGGCTCAGAATATTTTTTGGTTTTTGCTGGCGAATCAAAGTCCAACGATTTCGCAGGTGATACAACAATAATCATAAAGGTACCTAAAAAGAGTTCTGACGCTAATCTTGAGAGTCAATTTTGTTCCACCAATTCAAAGGCGTGGAACCATCATTGGGATCGTAGACATTGCCATAATACCAAACTGTATCGGGATAATCTGCGATGCATTCATTCATCACGTTCTCAATGGTTTGGAAGCCAATGGAATAGTGAATGCTATAAACCAAGGCTCTTTCGTTTTGTAGATCTAGTGAACCATCGAGTTTTTCGATTAATGGCGTGAGTCGTTCTGACAGGCGCATCAGTTGATGTCTACGAAATACTCGAATACATAGA
Source organism: Pseudohongiellaceae bacterium (assembly GCA_047617585.1). Classification (GTDB taxonomy): domain Bacteria; phylum Pseudomonadota; class Gammaproteobacteria; order Pseudomonadales; family Pseudohongiellaceae; genus UBA9145. The sequence continues at coordinate 3,968 of JBLGBD010000044.1, forward strand.
TTACCGCTGCGCTGCACCAGTTCATATTGAGCGCTGCCAGGGTTGGTTAGCCGGACCTGATCACCCGCCGCTAGGTTCCGGGTTAAAAGCGGTGAATTTACTAGGCGAAACAAATCTGCCTCGTCGCCAAAGGGCTCTACCAAAACGCTTTCGAATACGGGTTGGCCTTCGGGGTCTACTCCTGCCAAGAACGGAACTTCTGTTTGCATAAAAACTAGATCACACTGAAAAGATGAGAGTTACTGGGAAAGATGACACTATAACACTAGTCAAACTGAAAATGAGTTCGGGAAACCAGTAACTTGCTAGACCGCCTACAATCCATCGCCCGCCGCCTATGGCAATTTCGATTGCTGCTAGTATTGCTGGCAATTATTGGCTTGGTGGGGTTTTCCCTGAGCTTGTTTGATGCGCCGGTTTTGAATGGTGCGCAGGTCATGATGCCGTCTCTGGTGCTGCTGTTTTGGGCCATGACTGGCCTTAGCTTTGGTTCACTTTTTTTTAATATCCCCGATCAGCCGCAGGCAGATGCCGGGCTGGGGCTGCGCTGGAGCCTTAAAATCAAGCGCTCAGTCTATTGGATTATAGGTGCGGGGATGATTGTTCTAGTGCTTTCCCTTGTGGTGCTTAGCTACCAGCTTATTCGCGCCTGGAGTATGGCTTGAGCGCGCTCTCACGCTGGAAGGGGAATCGCGTTTAAGTGGTGCTCTATGGCATAATCCTCGCCTACTGCGCGTTTCAGACCGACTAATGGCCACAACGAAGACCTCTCAAGTAATGAAGCTAACACTTGCCCTGGCTATCGCGGAAAAAATAGACCAATTTACCGACAAAGTAGGCCGCAGTGCAGCTTGGCTGTCGCTGATAATGGTGTTGGTCACGCTAACTATTGTCGTGCTGCGATATGCTTTTCAAATGGGTTCGATTGCGCTGCAGGAATCCATTATGTACATCAACGCGCTGGTGTTTACTCTTGGCGCCGCCTACACCCTAAAAGAACAGGGCCATGTGCGGGTGGATATCTTTTACAGCAAGGCTTCACCCCGAGCTAAAGCCCTAGTGGATATTGTCGGCGCCTGTGTGTTCTTGTTTTTGACATTGGGTTTCATCGCTTGGTGGAGCTGGGACTATGTGGCTGTGAGCTGGCGTATTCGTGAGGGCTCCACCGAAACCAGCGGCTTACCTTTCGTTTATTTATTGAAATCCACCATTTTTCTTTTGATTGGTTTATTGGCTTTGCAGGGTATTTCCGAACTTATCAAATCTGTGCGCGATTTGGTGGCATCAAAGCAGTGACCACATTCATGCCGCTATTGCTGTTTTTCATGATTTGCCTAGTACTGATGGCTGGCTACCCAGTTGCTCTGAGCCTTGCCGGGATGTCTCTTATTTTCGCCGCCATTGGCACGCTCACGGGTGGCTTTGATTCAGCGTTTATTTCGCTTATTCCTAATCGCGTCTACGGCATCTTGGTGAATCAAAATCTTTATGCAGTGCCTTTGTTTGTGTTTATGGGCAGTATGCTCGAGAAAAGTAAAATAGCCGATGATCTGCTGTCCAATATGGCAGTGGTGTTTCGCGGGTTTCCCGGCGGCCTTGGTTTATCTGTGGTTATTGTGGGAATGCTGCTGGCGGCTAGCACCGGTATTGTGGGCGCCACCGTGGTCACTATGGGTATTCTCTCACTGCCGACAATGCTTAAGGCTGGCTATAAACCCTCGCTGGCCGCCGGCACGCTGTGCGCTACTGGAACGTTGGGACAAATAATCCCACCTTCTATATGTCTAGTGCTGTTGGGAGAGGTTATGTCCAACGCCTACCAGCAGTCACAGTTAAATAGTGGCAATTTCTCGCCCGACTTTGTCTCCATCGGTGATTTGTTTGCCGGGGCGATTATTCCTGGTCTGATCCTTGTGGTGGCCTATGCGCTGTATATTTTAGCGGTGGCACTGCTGCGGCCCATGGACGCTCCGGCGGCTGAGGAGGTTGGCATTGAGACTAATGAGGCGTCGATTATTGTCGCCCTGTTTAAAGGCTTATTGCCGCCAGTGTTTCTGATGATTGCAGTGCTTGGTTCAATTCTTGGCGGGCTGGCGACCCCAACTGAAGCCGCCAGCGTCGGTGCCTTTGGTGCGCTGCTGTTAGCCTTAGTTCGTGGTGCACTGAGCATTAAGGTATTGCACGAGGTATCACTAGAGACCCTGCGAGTTACCTCAATGGTCTATCTGATCTTGGTGGGGGCAACTATTTTCTCAAGCGTGTTTCGTGGTTTTGGTGGTGACGAGTTAGTGGAGTCGGTGCTATTGAACTTGCCCGGCGGGGTTTTTACAGCAACCTTTATCGTGATGCTGCTGATATTTCTACTGGGCTTTATTCTAGATTTTATTGAAATTACGTTTATGATCGTGCCGCTGGTTGGCCCTATTCTTTTGAGTATGGGTGTCGACCCGATCTGGCTGGGCATCATGATTGCCGTAAACCTACAAACCTCTTTCTTAACCCCTCCCTTTGGTTTTTCGCTGTTTTACTTGCGTAGCGTGGCGCCCAAGGAAGTACTGACCAGTGACATCTACCGAGGTGCGGTTCCCTTCGTGGTAATTCAGCTCTTGGTATTGTGTTTACTGGCCCTGCAACCCACTATCGTGACCTGGCTGCCGAACCTACTCAAAGGCTAGATGCGATACAGGACTGAACAATGACGAAGCAACAGCAAGAATCGGCAGCAGACGGCCCAAAAGGAATATTGGCCCTGCAAACCTTGGCAATGCCAAAAGACACCAATGCCAACGGTGATATCTTTGGTGGTTGGTTAGTGTCGCAAATGGACCTTGCGGCGGGCATCGCCACCAAGAGTGTCGCAAGGGGGCGCAGCGCGACAGTGGCTATTGAAAACGTGACGTTTATCGCGCCAGTTGTGGTCGGCTCAACGGTTAGCTGTTTTACACAGCTGATAAAAACCGGCAAGACCTCGATGCACTTTAAAGTTGAGGTTTGGATGTCGCTGCTGGTGGGTGAGGACGAGCGTAAAAAGGTCGCAGAGGGCGTATTTATCTTTGTTGCCATTGACGAGCATGGCAAACCTCGGGCGGTGCCGCCGCCGCGGGTGCTTCTATAAGCTTGGGCTGAATAATCTAAAGCCTGCGAGCTTTCTCAAAGGCCTCTTCGCTCACCAGCTTGTAATCCATCATGGTGTCTTGAAAACTTTTATAAGACTCGTAGATTCGTTTTGCGGTTGGGTCAGATTCAGCCAGCTCATTCACGACCTCGTTTGAAATGCGCTTGAGTTCGATCAGCACATCGTCGGGTAGGCGCCTTAGCTCAACCCCTTCTCGTTCTACTAAGGTTTTCATGGCGGCGCTGTTGCCCGCGGAAATTTCATCAATTACGCCTTGGTTCATTACCTCGGTAGCCGCCAATAGGATGGCCTGCAGGTCTTTTGGCAGAGCTTCGAACGCAGTTTTGTTAAACAGAGTTTCCAGTGCAGAACCCGGCTCGTGCCAGCCCGGATAGTAATAGTATTTGGCGACAGTATGATAGCCCGCTGCCAAATCATTGTAAGCGCTTACAAACTCCGTAGCGTCCAAAGCACCTGTCTGTAGTGCCGTGAAAACCTCGCTGGCCTGCATGGTAACTGGGGTTGCTCCAGCGCGGCTTAAGACTTCACCGCCAAGGCCTGGGATGCGCATTTTGAGGCCCTGTAAGTCGCTTAGAGAATTGATTTCTTTATTGAACCAGCCGAACATCTGCGTGCCAGAGTTGCCGCCGCGCACCGGGATTAGGTCGAACGGCGCGTAGATTTCTTGCCACAACTCGTTGCCGCCACCGTATTCGAGCCAGGCATTCATCTCGACAACTGTCATGCCGAAAGGGATGGAGGAGAAAAACGGCGAGCCAGGGATTTTGCCCTGCCAGTAATAGGATGCCGTGTGCCCAATTTCAGCTACGCCTTGAGATACAGCGTCGAATACTTCCAGGCCTCCAACTAGCTCATTCGCGCCATAGACCCGAATCGTCAGGCGGCCATTGGTCATTTCGCCCACCAGGTCGGCAAAACGCTGGGGGTTAGTGCCCAAGGCAGGTAAATTCTTAGGCCAAGAAGTAATCAGTTTCCATTCATAGGCCTTTTGATCATTACTAGACGGACCATAACTTTCACCAAGTTCGTCGTTAGTACATGCTAACAAACCCAGAGCCAAGCCAAGCAATAGTAGTAATCGAAGCGGTCTAAATGTAGCCATTGACTCAACCCGTATTGTGATTATTGTCTGTTGATTGAAACCCGTTTAATTACGCCAAGACTTCTAATTTGGCATAAGAAAGCACCAGCCACTTGCTGCCCACATCGTCAAAGTTCACCTGCACTCTGGCATTTGGCCCCTGGCCTTCGTAATTTAACACTACACCCTCACCGAATCTGCCGTGGACTACCCGTTGGCCGAGGGAAATCTGAGTATTAGGCACCTCAATAGTGCTGCTGAAGTCTCGGGTGGAGCCAGTACCAAACCTAGTAGCGCCAACCGCTGGGCGGCTAATGGCGGTTTTCAGGCGGATTGCTTCGATTAAATTACTGGGGATTTCTTTGATAAACCGCGACGGCCGGCATAAATTGACATCGCCATGCATGCGGCGAGATTCTGCGTGGGTGAGGAACAGCTTGTTCTTAGCCCGAGTAATTCCTACGTAGCACAGGCGCCGTTCTTCCTCTAACCCGGTGAGATTATCCATGGACATTTTATGGGGGAATAAGCCTTCTTCGAGGCCCGCTAAAAACACTAACTGGAACTCTAAACCCTTAGCCGTGTGCAGAGTCATAAGCTGCACCGCGTCTTCGGTTTCATCGGCTTGGTTATCGCCCGCATCAAGTGATGCCTTGTCTAGAAACGCAGTGAGCATTAACTTCGATGTGACATCAAGCTCTACCTGCTCTCCCTCTTCGGTTTCCACATAGTCAAAGTTGCCTGCCGCATTGATTAGCTCTTCTAGGTTTTCGATGCGGCCTCGGGCTTTCTCGCCGCCTTCTTTTTCATGGTGTCCGATTAAGCCGCTATTGAGCACAATATGCTCGGCCTTCTCATGCAGTTGGAGAGTTTCGCAGGCGGCGTCCATGTCGTCGATAAGCTTAAGAAACGCCAATACTGAATTGGCAGCGCGAGCCGTCAGCAAGGTGTTGTTGATGGCTTCAACGCAGGCCTGCCACAGAGAAATGCCTTCTCGTCTGGCAAGATCACGCATTAAGTCGATAGTGCGTCCACCGATGCCACGGGTGGGCACATTGATGATTCTTTCCATGGCAGTGTCGTCGTTGCGATTGACCAACAGCCGAAGATAAGAAAGCGCATTTTTAATTTCCAACCGCTCATAGAAACGGTGGCCACCATAAATGCGGTAAGGCATGCCCATGCGCAGCAGGGCTTCTTCTAGCTCCCGCGACTGGGCATTGGAGCGATACAAAATGGCAGCATCGGCGCGCCGGTTGCCCGCGTTAAACCAGTCTTGAATACGGTCAACGATAAAGCGGGCTTCATCTTGCTCATTAAAGGCTTCATACAGACTAATCGGCTCGCCTTCACTGCCTTCGGTCCATAGGTTTTTGCCGAGTCGGCCTTGGTTATTGGCGATTAGTTTATTGGCCGCCTGCAAAATGGTGGCAGTGGAGCGGTAATTCTGCTCTAACTTGACGATCTCTGAGCCGGGAAAGTCTTTGTCGAATTGCTGAATATTCTCTATTTTGGCGCCGCGCCAACCGTAAATGGACTGATCGTCGTCACCCACCACCATGAGATGGTTTTTATCGCCAGCTAACACCCTAAGCCAAGCATATTGGATTGAGTTGGTGTCTTGAAACTCATCCACTAAAATGTGTTGAAAACGATTGCGGTAGTGATCGAGAATTTGCGGGCTACGCAGCCATAACTCGTGCGCTCGCAGCAGTATTTCTCCGAAGTCGATCATGCCGCCTCGCTGGCACGCGTCCTCATAGGCGCGGTAAATCTCCAGCATGGTCTTTATATAATCATCATTGCCATGATCAATATTGCTAGCGCGCAGGCCTTCATCTTTCTGGCCGTTGATATACCACTGACACTGCTTGGCAGGCCAACGCTCTTCATCGATATGCATTGAGCGGTTAATTCGTTTGATCAAGCGTAATTGGTCATCGGCATCCAAGATGTGAAAGTCTTCGGCTAGGCCGGCTTCTTGCCAATGAGCGCGCAGTAAACGATGGGCTAGGCCGTGAAACGTCCCTACCCACATGCCGCCTGCACCATGGCCCAAAATAGATTCAATTCGGCCACGCATCTCTCGGGCTGCCTTATTGGTGAAGGTCACTGCCAAAATAGCAAAAGGTGATGTTTGCTCAGCTTGCATTAACCAAGCAATCCGATGAACCAAGACACGGGTTTTACCGCTGCCGGCACCGGCGAGCACGAGCAAATTTTTGGCAGGGCTGGCGACAGCGTTTCGCTGTGCGTCATTGAGAGAATCGAGTATGTGTGAAACGTCCATGGGGGCGTATTCTAGCCTACAAACCCTGTCTTATGCCCATTTGTTGCGCCACAAATAGTGACTATGACAACCAAACACCATTAGCGCGCACTAGCTTTAGTGAAAACCGCTACTCTTTGATAAACTACTCGGTCTTTGCCACCGTATGGTTGGCTATGAGATCGCCTGTTCAGTGGTTCAGGCGCCGCAGAATGTTTAGGAGACGCCTATGTCTGTAAGATCGGATAATATTCCCTTTAATTGGCAAGACCCGTTTTCACTAGAAGAGCAGCTTTCTGAAGAAGAGCGGTTGGTTAGAGATACCGCGAAGCAATACGCGCAAGGCAAGCTTCAGCCTCGAGTTTTGAATGCCTACAGAAATGAAACTGTAGAGCCAGAGATTTTCCGCGAAATGGGCGAGATGGGCCTGCTAGGCTCAACTATTGAAGGCTATGGCTGTGCTGGGGTCAACTACGTTTGCTACGGTTTGGCTGCAAGAGAGGTAGAAGCAGTAGATTCTGGCTACCGTTCAATGATGAGCGTGCAGTCTTCGCTCGTAATGCATCCAATTAACACCTTTGGCAGCGAAGAGCAGAAGCAGAAGTATTTGCCTAAACTCGCGACCGGTGAATACATTGGCTGTTTTGGCCTAACAGAACCAGACCACGGCTCAGATCCGGGTGGCATGATTACCCGTGCTCGCACGGTCGATGGCGGCTACAGCCTAAGCGGCTCCAAAAACTGGATTAGTAACTCTCCTTTCGCCGACGTATTTATCGTTTGGGCCAAAGATGACGACGGTGTCATCAAAGGCTTCATTCTAGAAAAAGGCTGGAAGGGTCTTTCGGCGCCAAAGATCGAAGGTAAACTGGCTCTTCGAGCATCGCCAACCGGCATGATTGTGATGGACGAGGTCTTCGTTCCTGAAGAAAATAAACTGCCATTGGCTTCTGGCCTCAACGGGCCCTTTAGCTGTTTGAACTCGGCTCGTTTGGGTATTGCTTGGGGTGCAATTGGTGCGGGTGAAAGCTGCTGGAAAGCCGCGCTGCAGTACACTATGGATCGAAAACAATTCGGTCGTCCACTGGCTGCGAATCAACTTATTCAAAAGAAGCTTGCGATTATGCAAACTGATTTGAGCCTGGCACTGCAGGGCTGCCTGCAAGCCTGTCGATTGCAAGACCAGGGCAAGCTAGCGCCAGCTCTAATTTCTTTGTTAAAGCGCAACTCCTGTTTGAAAGCATTGGATGCTGCTCGTGAGGCAAGAGACATGCTCGGCGGCAACGGGATTTCAGATGAATACCCGGTAATGCGCCATATGCAAAATCTTGAAGTGGTAAATACCTATGAAGGCACGCAAGACATTCATGCGCTAATTCTGGGTAGAACACAAACGGGCATACAAGCTTTTACGGGGGCGTAGTTTAAAGCAGGACTTACAGCAAGCTGAGCAGGATGCCGGTAAAGATGGCGGCACCGACTAAGTTGTTGTTTAGAAACGCGGTAAAACAAGGCCCCGGAAGCCTATCTTTAATCAAGAACTGCTGGTACGCGAGCAAGCCGCTCGCGACCAGCAAAGAGATGTTATAAGGTAACCCTAACTCCAACTGCCCACCCGCCAACCACATCGCTACGATGAACATGGCTTGAAGGCTGCCGATAATCAGCTTGTCCATGTCGCCAAACAGTATAGCGGTAGACTTGAGGCCTATTTTAAGATCGAACTCTCTATCAACAATGGCATACTGTGTGTCATAGGCAACAGTCCAAAGCACATTGGCGATAAATAGCAGCAAGGCTGTTTGAGTCACTCCCCCCGTAACCGCTGTAAACGCCATGAGTATTCCCCATGAAAACGCGATGCCAAGCACTACCTGTGGCAGGTTGGTGTAACGTTTCATAAAAGGGTAGGTGGCGATAAGTGCGACGGCGGCAAAAGACAGCAGAATGGTCTCTTTGTTAGTGAACAACACTAAAATAAAACCAACCAGCGATAGCGCAACAAAACAATAAAATGCGTCCTGACGCTTTAAAGCACCTGTTGCTAGAGGCCGTGCTTGGGTTCTGTCAACTTTGCCATCAATGTGATGGTCGGCAAAATCATTAACGCAGCAGCCGGCTGAGCGCATGATTATTGTTCCAAGTAAAAAAATGAGAAGCAGCTTAAACGAAGGAAACCCGTTTGAGGCAATCCACAGCGCACCTATTGTTGGCCAAAGCAATAGGGCAATACCAATGGGTTTGTTGATGCGCGTAAGTTCAATCAGTGCCGGCAGTTTACTGTGAAACGCAGGGAACTTGAGTCTTAGATAGTGATCGGCCTTTGAGCCGAGTGATCGTACAAAATTCATAAAAGACTGCCGCGCTTATCTAAAGTTAGACGGGAAACGCGTAGCATAAAAGATTAGCGGTGAAGTGTAAAAATGTAATTGCGCACCTATTAATCAATAGGCGTCCATTACGACGGAAAATTCTGTGCAATCGCTGCTATTTCGTCACTTGACGCTACCACAGATCTAACCTTTTCCATGACTTGTTCTCTATCTAACTCATATCGATCAAATAGGTAGTCGGGCACCTCTTCTAGCGGGGCGTCGCCTATGCCTTCTTGCCTGAGCAGGCGCAGCGCCATAAAGATCAAATTGGGATAAGCGCAGTGCTTGTCGCTATACATCGGATCATGTTGATACTGAATTGCCGTGGTCACTTCCTCAGGCATATTCCACAAATCCATCAGCCATAAGCATATTTGCTCTCGAGTAATTTGCAACAAGTGGGTCTCTATACACATATGGCTAATATGAGGGTTTGCTTCCATGTAGCGGCAAATATGGGAAAAATGAGGTGGAAAAATGTGCGCCATCACTAAATAGCCGAAGTTATGTAGCAGTCCGGACAAGTAGGTCAGGCCTTTGCTGGGTTTAATCTCAGCAGGAATAAGGCTAACGATAGACTCAACTAAAGTAGAGCAATAGATAGACTGTAGCCAGAAGGGCGTGACGCCATCGACCTTATCTTTTGGCAATTCTAGGGTCTTGCCTAAAGCCAAGCCTAGGGCTAAATTGCCGACAAGATCGAAACCTAAAACTCGCACGATAGCATCTTGAACCGAACGAATTTTGCCGGGTGTTGCGTAGTACGGCGAGCCAGCCCAACTGACAACCTGCGCGGCAAGGCTCGGGTCCGACTCGACAATTTCAGCGAGCTCGCTCACCACCGCATTGGGATTGACCCTAAGTTGAATAATACGTTGGGCAGTCGCGGGCAAGGTTGGAATTTCGAGGGTGTCTTCTAGTCGCTGTTTTATCCGCAGTGTGGTGAAATTTTGCAGTGAGTGGATAATTCGATCTTTATCTTTTTCTGGATTAGGTGAGCTCGGTTGAATCGTAGCTAGATCTACCGCGATAGGCATAAATACTAAGTCGTGATTAAACTCCAGGAGAGCGTCTTTTAGAGAGTCTAAGTTAAGCGCTCTTTCATCCAAATTCTCAGGCGAGTTTATGATGGTCAACGAGTCGTTGGCGATAGTTTCTTCAATAAGAGTCGTCACGTTATTCAAACAAGGAATATGCCCAAGCCTAGTTAGACGCTTTGATGCGTACAAATCCTCTAATTCGCTGTGACCTACCGCTACTAGTTCTCTGCCGGTTTGCTGCTGAATGCTTTTTAGATCTAACATGGTGTCGAAAGGTACAATCGCTTGAACTCGCCCGGTTTTGTCCTGAAGCAAGATTGATCGTACTTTTATGTTCCTACTTTCGACTGAAGGTAGTGAGGCCGCAACTTCCATTTTGAGTCCATTTCGCTATTAGATTGAGTTGATTATTGGCGCACGTTGTCCGTGCTTACTACTACAAGGTAAGTATAGATAGGATTTCAGTGCTAGCAGGAAATTATGGTAGGGGGTTTGACAAAATTACTTATCCTAAAATTGTTACACATGAATATAGGATTCATTGCCTTTTAGCCAGCGCTGGATGAGCGGGTCAATAACTTGAGGGAACTGCTGTAAGATCGTTTCCGAAGCCTCTTGCACATTATCCAAAAGGTCAGCATCGCGCACTATATCTGCAATTTTAAAGGTCATCATGCCGGTTTGTTGGGTACCGAGCACTTGTCCGGGTCCACGGAGCTCAAGGTCTTTTTCAGCAATATAAAACCCGTCGGTGCTTTCACGCATAACTAAAAGGCGTTTTTTGCCAGTCGCCGATAGTGGGGATTGATAAAGCAGTATACAAAAACTGGCGGTTTGACCACGGCCTACCCGACCTCGCAGCTGGTGTAGTTGGCTCAAGCCGAGGCGTTCTGGGTTCTCGATTACCATGAGGTTGGCATTGGGAACATCGACGCCGACTTCTATTACGGTTGTTGCAACTAACAGCTGAAGTTCGCCGGCTTTGAATGCGGCCATGATCTCAACTTTTTCAACCGGCTTCATGCGGCCGTGAATAAGGCCAACGTTTAAATTCGGTAGAGCTTCGGTTAGCTGCTGCCAGGTAACTTCTGCGGCCTGGTACTGGAGCTCTTCAGATTCTTCGATTAGTGTACACACCCAGAAGGCTTGATTGCCCTTGCTACAGGCAGCTTCGATTCTAGCAACCACCTCCTCGCGCCGCTCGCTGCCAATAAGCGCCGTGCTAATGGGTATTCTGCCAGGAGGAAGTTCACTAATGACCGAGCAATCCAAATCCGCATAGGCGCTCATTGCTAGCGTTCTTGGAATAGGTGTCGCCGTCATCACCAATTGATGGGGAGTCAAATTATCTTTTAGTGACTTTTCCCGCAGGGCCAAGCGCTGATGCACGCCAAACCGGTGCTGCTCGTCGATTATAATCAGGCCTAATTTGTTATACTCGACCCCCTCTTGAAACAACGCATGAGTGCCGACTAATAGTTGCGTGTCACCACTTAGGGTATTTTCAAGCTGCTGCTTGCGTAGTGCCCCTTTAGTCTTGCCACTTAGCCAGCCTACCCGAATGTTAAGGGGAGTAAACCAGTCTTGAAAATTTCTAAAGTGTTGTTCTGCCAATATTTCGGTCGGTGCCATAAGCGCCACCTGATAGCCATTGCCAATAGCATGCAGTGCGGTTAAGGCAGCGACTACGGTTTTGCCAGAGCCGACGTCACCTTGAAGCAGGCGCAGCATGGGTTCGCCGCTCTGTAAGTCCTCATTTATCTCGTCGCTAGCGCTGAGCTGGCCGTTGGTCAGAGTAAATGGCAGCTGCTCAAGATAGGAGGTAACTAGCTGGTTGTTGAGAGTTAGCGCAGGGGCTGCAATTCGATTGCCATCGATACGGTTTTTTCTCATGCCCAGACGATGGGCCAAAAGTTCCTCGAAAGCTAAGCGCTTTTGAGCCGGGTTGGCATCTTGTAACAGCCAGTCACTGGAGGCATGCAGGGGTGGTTGATGCACAGTATGTAAGACGTCGTTGATAGGGGGCAGGGCGAAGCGTTGCCGAATCGATGCGGGTAAAAAGTCTTCGACCTCATGAGTTGCCAATAGCGCGCTGGCTTGAGCGATGATGGCGCGCAATCGTAGTTGCTGTAAACCTTCAGTAGTTGGATAAACAGGAGTTAAGGTGTCTGACGTTTTTGCACTCTTAGGATCATCAAGAATTTTATACTCAGGGTGGTATAGCTCGAAACCACTGCGCCCATGGCGCACCTCACCGAAGCAGCGCAGAGTTTTGCCTGTTGCCAGCGCCTCTTTTTGGGCGGCGGAAAAATGGAAAAAGCGCAGCGCTATAAACCCTGTTTTATCCGTGATGGTGCAGGTTAGGCTGCGGCGTTTACCAAACTGCACCGAGCAACTAACTACCTCGCCTTGGAGCTGGGCCTGTTGGCCTACTCGCAGGCCTCTGATGGGCAGGATTCGAGTGCGGTCTTCATAGCGCAGCGGCAGGTGAAAAAGTAAGTCTTGTACAGAATAGACGCCCAGTTGATGGAGTTTGGCTTCGAGTACCGCGCCCACCCCTTTTAATGAAGTGAGTGGAATCGCATGCAGGGCTTTTTGTGTTGGCATAAACCACAGTCTAGCAAATGAGAATTACCGGCCTTCAAGTCTCAGGCCGGTGCCAGTATATGGGTTTTTATACAGTGGTGCTAGACAACCATTATGGCTTCAATTTCTACTGCCACACCCTTAGGCAGAGCGCTCACTTCAATCGTAGCGCGGGCAGGGTAAGGTTCGGTGAAGTACTCGGCCATAATGCTATTGACGACCGCAAAGTCATTAAGGTCGGTAAGGAAGATCGTGAGCTTTGCCAAGTGTTGTAAACCACCGCCGGCGGCTTTAGTCACCGCTGTTAAATTGGCGAAAACCTGATTGGTTTGCTCGGCTATTCCGCCTTTCACCACTTCCATGGTTTGCGGGTCTAAAGGAATCTGACCCGATAGATAAACGATGTTGCCCACTTTAGTGGCCTGAGAGTAAGGACCAATAGCGGCTGGGGCGGCGTCTGTGTGAATCTTTTCGAACATAAGTGGCTCCTAGTGGCTACCAAGGGTGTTGCGGATAGTTTTGTTGACTTTACGGCTGCGCACACGAGCGACTCTAGACACTGCGTTAATTAAGCGAACCCGCTTCATGACTTGGGCCAGATGAACACGATTTCGGACATTAATAGAGATATTCACAATACTGAATCGCGCGTCGCGTTCAACGGTACTGATCTTTTCGATATTAGCCTCAGCTCGGGTAATCGTGGTGGCAAGGTTTGCGACAATGCCCCGCTGGTTTTCTAACTCGACTCTCAGCTCTACCGTAAACTCACCCTCCACTGCGGGATCCCAGCTCACGGCGACACATTTCTCAATATTTTCACGAATCTCAGAAATGTTGTTGCAGTCTGCGGTGTGGATCACCATGCCCCTGCCCGAACTAATGTGGCCAATGATCGGGTCGCCCGGAATAGGGTAGCAGCACTTGGCAAAATTCATCACCATGCCTTCAGAACCGCGGATGTCTAAAGTGCCATGCTGCTCGGCTTCAGGTAGATCCTTCGCAGACTCGAGCTGGCTGGTATTGGCGGTTAAGCGTTGGGCAATCATATAGGACATGCGATTGCCCAGGCCGATTTCTTCCAGTAGTTCATCCATGGATTGAAGGCCGGCTTGGGCTAGGACTGCTTCGATGTTTTCAGGCTTCAGGGCTTCAATCTCGCTGCCGAATCCAGCCAGCGCCTTGTTGAGCAGGCGGCGGCCCAACGCGACAGATTCAGAGTGTTTCTGGTTCTTTAAGTAATGCCGAATATTACTGCGGGCTTTTCCAGTCACCACAAAACTTAACCAAGCGGGATTAGGCTGGGTGCCGGGTGCGGTGATTATTTCTACGGTTTGGCCGCTTTGCAGTGGCTCACTCAACGGCGCTAGGCGCCGACTTATACGACAGGCGACACAGGAATTGCCAACGTCAGTGTGGATTGCGTAGGCGAAATCCACCGCCGTGGAGCCCTCGGGGAGCTCGAAAATAGTGCCCTTGGGCGTAAAAACGTAAATCTCATCTGGGAATAAATCGATCTTGACGTTTTCGATAAACTCCATCGAGTTGCCGGCGTTGGCCTGCATCTCTAGCAGCCCCTGCACCCATTCACGAGCTCGCAAGTGGGCACTGCTGGGCAGATCATCGCTGGCCTTGTACAGCCAATGGCCAGCGATACCATTATTCGCCATGGCTTCCATCTCCTCGGTGCGAATCTGAATTTCGATGGGGACACCGTGCATGCCGAACAAGGTTGTGTGCAGGGATTGGTAACCATTGGCTTTGGGTATCGCGATATAGTCTTTAAATCGACCCGGCACCGGTTTGTACAGGCTATGAACAGCGCCTAAAACCCGGTAACAGGTATCTACTTTGTCGACAATAATGCGGAACGCATAGACGTCCATAATATCGGAGAAAGACTTGCGCTTTGCGCGCATCTTCTCGTAAATGCTGAATAAATGCTTTTCACGGCCAATTGTTCGCCCTGGTAGGTCTTCTCGCTCCAAACAGGCCTCTAGGGCGGTTTGGATCTGTGACACGATTTCTTTACGATTGCCGCGGATATTCTTTACGGCGGCGCGAATGCGTTCAGCCCGCATTGGAAACAGTGCGGCAAACCCCAGTTCCTCGAACTCAATACGCACATCGTTCATGCCCAGGCGGTTGGCGATTGGGGCATAAATATCAAATGTTTCTCGGGCGATACGTCTTCTTTTGTCAGGGGTTAGCACATCGAGAGTGCGCATATTGTGCAAGCGGTCAGCTATTTTAACCAATACCACGCGCAGGTCTTTGGCCATGGCCATGGCCATTTTCTGAAAATTTTCAGCTTGAGCCTCGGCGCGGGAGTTAAAATTAATTTTGTTGAGTTTCGATACCCCATCGACCAAATCAGCGACCGTATTGCCGAATTGGGATTTTATTGCGGTTTTTGATATTCCAGTATCTTCGATGACATCATGCAGCATCGCCGCCATTAGGCTCTGCGGGTCCATGTGCATTTCGCTAAGGATTGAAGCTACCGCTAGTGGGTGGGTAACGTAAGCCTCACCACTACGGCGGAACTGGCCCTCATGGGCTTGTTCGGCGTAGTAGTAGGCTCGTCTGACCAGATTTATTTGGTCTCTACTGAGATAGCTGGTTAGATCTTCGGCAAGAGAGTCGATAGTTTCTTCTGAGACTAGTTGCAAAGGCCGACTCCCTAATCAATTACTCTTGCGCGGGTAATTCTTCTTCAGAATCGTTGATTGTCGACGTTGTAGCAGCGATTATTTCAGCGTCTTTTTCGCTCTTCACGGCTTCAAGTTCGTCAGCAATATCATCCATTTCAACACCGGGCCGCTCGGTTAGAATTCTGACATCTATTTTACCGTCGGCGATTTCACGCAGTGCAAGTACAGTTGGTTTGTCATTGTCCACTGAAACCAATGGGTCCTTGCCGCCTGTTTGCAGTTGTCTTGCGCGTTTGCTGGAAATCATCACCAACTGGAAACGGTTTTCAACATTTTCTAAGCAATCTTCTACTGTAATACGTGCCATGGTTTTTCCTTAACGCTGTTACTTAACAATATGTGGGTTCGGGAGTAAAAATAACAAGCCCAGAACTAACGGACCGGGGATTTTACTGAATTTCATGATAAAAAGCAGTTTTTTTAGCGAAGCTCGTTGTCCAAGTCTAACACGCTAGCCTTTTCCAAGGCTGCTCAAAAGGTCGGACCGCTGATATTGCTGTGCTGTAACCTTTAGCTGGGATGAGCGAATAATAGCCTTTATGTCTTCCAACGCAGCTTCAAACTCTTCATTAACGACAATATAGTCGGCCTCTGCCACATGACCAATGTCGCTGACGGCTTGGCGCATGCGAGCTTCGATGGTGTCAGTATCGTCCTGACCGCGGTTTTCTAGCCTAGCCCGCAGGCTCGCCAGTGATGGCGGCAGAATGAAGATAAAACAGGCATCGGGATTGAGATTGCGAATTTGCGCTGCACCCTGCCAGTCAATCTCTAAGATGACATTGGTATTGCTATCAAGCTGCTGATTGACCCATGTTTGGGAGGTGCCGTAGTGATAGCCATAAACTTGTGCGCTTTCTAAGAATTCACCCTGTCCAAGCATTTGGATAAAGGCCTCATTGGTGACGAAATGGTAGTTGATACCATTTACTTCACCAGGTCGAGGCGCCCTGGTGGTATGGGACACAGACACACAGATATCCGATTGAGATTTTACTAGGGCCGAAACCAGCGAGGTTTTGCCTGCACCAGAAGGCGCAGTAACAACAAATAAATTACCTTTAGCCATGACTGTTCTGTCTCTTGAGCTGCGTATTGTTCATTCTATCACTCGATGTTTTGAATTTGCTCGCGCATCTGTTCAATTAGTACTTTTAGTTCGACTGCACCCAAGGTTGTCTCTACCACAATAGATTTTGAAGAAAGGGTGTTTGCTTCCCTATTAAGCTCCTGCATTAAAAAGTCGAGTCTTCGCCCTTTTTGCCCCTCGGTGCTTAAAACGCGCTGGACCTCATCCAAATGGGAGTTGAGGCGATCTAGCTCTTCATCGACATCGGCTTTTTGGGCCAACAGGGCGACTTCCTGTTCAAATCTAGTCGGCTCGACCTCGGCTTTTATCTCAGCGATTTTGGCCAATAGGTTTTGCTTTTGGGCAGCCAAAATAGTGGGCATATCATGTTTTATTGAGGCCACGATTTTACGGATAGAATCGAGCCTAGTTTGAATAAAGCCTTTCATGCTTTCGCCTTCGCGGGCGCGACTTGCAATATGATCGTCTAAGGCGGCAACAAACAGAGCCAATGCTTGCTTCTCGATATCTTTAGTGTCGAGTTGTTCTTCTTTTATCACTCCGGGCCAGCGCAGTAGTTCACTGTTGCTCAAAGCTTGAGCGTTGCCGGTAATCGCATCTATTTCAGAATTGGCTCGCAACAGTTTCTCCAGCAAATCGTTGTCCAGTGTGATATTGGATTGCTGGTGCTCGACGAACTGATAGCGCAAGTTGCACTCAACTTTGCCGCGGTTGAGTTTCTTTCGCAGTGACTCTCGCACAGTATTTTCTAGGCCGCGAAATATATCGGGAAGTCTTAGGCTGGTTTCCAAATAGCGGTGATTTACTGAGCGAATCTCCCAACTAAGTGAGCCCCACTGGGCGTCATGCTGCTGCCGTGAGAAAGCTGTCATGCTATGAGTCATAAAATTATTTTCCGTAATTAGAGAGTCTAGATTTTAACTGAATGCGCCGGTAAACGCAGCGACTAGTTGCGTGGCTCGCGTTAGTGCTGTTTTTCAAGGATAATCTAGCTCTTCTGAAACAACCAACTACTGCGAGAAAATACCATGTCTGATACACCTGCCTTCACCCAGCGCCCTAGCGGCAGAGACCCTTCAATGTTGCGTGATGTGAAGCTAACTCGCCATTACACAAAGCATGCAGAAGGCTCGGTATTGGTAGAGTTTGGTGATACTAAAGTGTTATGTACGGCATCTGTTGAGGCCTCTGTGCCGCATTTTTTGCGAGGAACAGGCAAAGGTTGGGTTACTGCGGAATACGGAATGCTGCCTCGCTCCACTGGTTCTCGCATGGACAGAGAGGCTGCTAGGGGAAAGCAGTCAGGTAGGACACAGGAGATTCAGCGGTTGATCGGCCGCTCGCTGCGGGCCGCAATCAATATGGCAGAACTGGCAGAACATACTATTAAAATAGATTGTGATGTTATTCAAGCCGATGGTGGTACTCGAACAGCGTCTATTACTGGTGGCTGTGTGGCCTTAGTCGATGCGGTTAATTTCTTGTTGGCAAAAAATAAACTGAAAACCAACCCAATTAAGCAGCTCGTTGCTGCGGTTTCTGTGGGTATCTGGAAAGGCATGCCGGTTCTGGACTTGGACTATGACGAGGATTCAAGTGCTGAGACAGACATGAATATTGTAATGACCCAGGCAGGAGGCTTTATCGAGCTTCAAGGTACTGGCGAGGACGGCGACTTTTCTAAAAATCAGTTGGATTCTATGGTGAGCCTTGCCGAGCTGGGTATACAAGACTTATTTAAACTGCAAAAGCAGGCGTTAGCGGATTAGAAAAAGGAGCACACTATGCAACAGTTTCAAGTGGAATTTCTAGAGTTTGTAATTAAAAATGAAATTTTGAAATTCGGTGAATTTACTCTTAAGTCTGGTCGAGTGAGCCCGTATTTTTTTAATGCAGGGCTATTTAATACCGGTGAAAAGATTGCGTTTTTAGCGCGCTCCTACGCCTTTGCAATCGCCTCTTCGAGAATAGACTTCGATGTGATCTTCGGCCCAGCATACAAAGGCATTCCTTTGGCTGCGACGACCGCAATGGCACTAGCAAGTGAGCATGCCATGGATAAGCCTTTTTGCTTTAATCGAAAAGAAGCTAAAGACCATGGCGAAGGCGGGTCTATAGTAGGTGCGCCACTAACCGGCAGAGCACTTATTATTGATGACGTTATTACTGCGGGCACAGCGATTCGCGAAGCGGTTGAAATCCTTGCCACAAATGGCGCCGATCTTTGCGGTATTGCTGTGGCCATGGACCGTCAAGAAAAAGGTACTGCCGAGAAATCGGCCATTCAAGAAATTGAAGAGAATTATAAGGTGCCAGTTGTAAGTATTATAACGCTTAAAGATATTATTAATTATCTTGAGAAGGCTCAAAACAGACAGTTGTCTGCCAACT
>JBLGBD010000045.1:0-22541 GCA_047617585.1 Pseudohongiellaceae bacterium
CGTGAGCCTTAGGAAGCACTCCAACCTCGACTTCGATTGCACGCACTGTCTTAGTATCACGGCCATCGATGCGAGGCGCGCCGTCAAGGATGCGATTGCGCACGGTGCTTTTTTCAAGCTTACCGAAAGTATCTTTAACATCGGCAGCAGTAATTCCAGCTTCTTCATTGGCAACTTCTGCAACCGCTTTAGCAGAGATTTCAGAAATGCGGTCATAGCGTTCCATTTTGTCTGATATCTGATAAGCCTCAATGACAGCCGCTTCGTATTTTTCGGCAATTACTGCTTTTAGAGACTCGTTAACTGGCTCTGGCTGCCAATCCCATTTTGGCTTAGCAGCAATGGCTGCAAGCTCTTTGATGGCATCGATAACAACCTGCATTTCTTGATGGGCAAACAATACGCCACCAAGCATTTGGTCTTCAGTAAGCTGCTTGGCTTCAGACTCAACCATCAGCACTGCTGATTTTGTGCCTGCTACAACCATATCAAGCAAAGACGTCTTTAACATTTCATTGGTAGGGTTTAAGACGTAACCAGTTTCAGCGTCATAGCCTACCCGCGCGCAACCAATCGGTTCAGCAAATGGAATGCCAGAAATTGCTAGCGCGGCAGACGCGCCAATCATCGCTGGAACATCAGGATCGATGTTTTTATCAGCAGAGATTACAGTACAAATCACCTGAACTTCGTTCATAAAACCTTTAGGGAACAAAGGTCGCAGTGGTCTGTCTATTAGTCTTGAAGTTAGGGTTTCTTTTTCAGTAGGGCGGCCTTCACGCTTAAAAAAGCCACCGGGAATCTTGCCAACTGCGTAGGTTTTTTCTTGGTAGTTAACTGTTAAAGGAAAAAAGTCTTGGCTAGGGTTAACTTTTTTCTTACCTACGACTGTTGCTAGTACTTGGGTATCGCCCATTTTGACGATGACCGCACCGGTCGCTTGTCTTGCCACTTTGCCAGTTTCAAGTGTGATTTCTTGATCACCGAATTGAAACGTCTTGCTTACTGGGTTGAACATATTTATATCCTAGTTAATTACATTGAACCGGCGCCAACTCATCAGGCGCCAGTTCAATTTATTCATAATGTATTGATTATCGACGTAATTCGAGACGCTTAATCAATGAAGTATATCTATCTACGTTCTTACGCTTCAAATAATCAAGCAACTTACGACGGCTATTCACCATACGAATTAGTCCGCGGCGTGAATGGTGGTCGTGAATGTGCTCTTTGAAGTGGGACTGCAGTTCATTAATATTTGCAGTAAGGAGAGCGACCTGCACCTCTGGGGAACCTGTATCGCCTTCACTTTGTGCGTAGTCTTTAACAATTGCATTTTTTCTTTCAGCTGATAAAGCCATTTCTATTTCTCCGTAATATGCGGTTAATAACCGGATCACGCCTGTGATTTATGAACACTAAGCGAGATTTAAACGTCCTTTTAAATCAGAATAACCACGCATATTAATAGTTACCTGAACCGTTCCATTGCCGATAGTATGTTTGGCTTTACCATTTGTCAGTAAACAACCAAACGTTTAGGAGCCACCATGCCATCGTCGTCGATACAACCAATGCCAATAAATAACTCGTTCTCGTACAACCTCACCAAACCGTCTTTCGGAAGGTGACTTACTAATACGGCTTGGCCTTGTTTTACGAAGTCTGCCGTAATGCTGGGCAGGACAACTGCGGGTAGTGCATCGACCGCGCTGTCCATGGGGAAGAGCAGATCATCAATTGCATCAAATCCTCCCTCGGTGTTTATATTTTCCAATGCTTCAAGTGAATAACATTGATCTTCGGTAAAAGCACCTGCCTGCAACCTATGCAGTGCAATGATATGCGCTCCGCAGCCTAGGTCTTGGCCTAAATCATCTGCAATTGTTCGGATATACGTGCCTTTACTACACGCAATTTCAATAACAATTTCTGTTTCACTAAAAGCCGTCAATTCAATCGAGTGGATGGTTACTTTTCTTGCCTGCCTCTCAATCACCTCGCCCTTATGGGCTCGCTTATATAGAGGCACACCATCTACTTTAAGCGCCGAATGCATAGGTGGAATTTGCTCAATTTCACCCTTGTACTTATTCATGGCAGCAAGCACTTCGGCTTTATTGACAGCAAAGTTCTCACAGGTTTCTATTACGTTGCCTTGTGAGTCTGCGCTGTCCGTTCGCACACCTAATTTAATCGTCGCTCGGTATTTTTTATCCGAGTCCAATAAAAACTGCGATACTTTAGTTGCCTCGCCTAGACAAAGCGGTAATACGCCAGTCGCTAAAGGATCAAGACTGCCAGTGTGCCCGGCTTTATTGGCATTAAACAGTCGTTTGACCTGCTGCAATGCGCGGTTAGAGCTAAGCCCAGTGGCTTTGTTAAGAAGGATAATGCCATGCACGTTCCTGCCTTTGTTACCACGCCTAGCCAAACAACCCCCTAAGAACTAGCTTACTCTTCCGAGTGTTGTTCTTTGTCGGCGGCCAGCGCCGAATCAATCAAACTAGACAGCTGATGTCCGCGCTGAACGCTGCCATCAAAATGAAACTGAAGTTTAGGCACCATCCTAGTTTTAAGCCGTTTAGACAGCATTGTTCGTAAAAATCCTGCGGCTTTCTTCAGCGCCTTCATGTTTTCTTCAATTTCTAATGCGTCTAAGCTACCCGGCTCATTCAATGTCGAGTTATTGATCTCGGCACCGTCATGCAACGAATTTAAGACCGTCACAAACACCTTGGCATAGGCCAAATCTTTGCTTACGGTAACTCCTGTCACCGAAACCATGCCAACCCGAGGGTCATTTACCTCAAGTTGGATTAGTGTCGCCAGCTCTCGCTGTATCTGGTCTGCAACACGCTGAACTCTTGGACTCATTTCCAACATGTTTGATACCTATTTTTGGCTACTAAAGACTACGTGCTACTTCAGTGGTCTCGTAGACTTCAATCTTGTCGCCCACTTTCACATCGTTGTAGTTTTTCACGCCGATACCACATTCAATGCCATTACGCACTTCCGATGCATCATCTTTAAAGCGACGCAGTGACTCGAGCTCTCCTTCGTAAATCACTACGTTGTCTCGAAGTACGCGGATCGGCTTGCTGCGATACACAGTGCCTTCGATCACCATAGTGCCGGCAATAAGACCGTACTTCGGTGAATTGAACACGTCACGCACTTCAGCAATACCCACGATGTTCTCGCGAATTTCAGGTGCCAACATGCCACCGAGTATGGCTTTAACATCGTCTATTACATCGTAGATCACGTTGTAGTAACGCAGCTGTAAGCCTTCGTTTTCTACAATATCTCTTGCGGACTTATCCGCCCGTGAATTAAAACCGATAATCATGGCTTTAGACGTTGCAGCTAGATGCACATCTGTTTCAGTAATTCCGCCAACACCTGAACCGACGACATTAACGCCAACTTCCTCGGTGCCAAGCTTGTGCAATGAACCGACTATAGCTTCTAAAGATCCGCGCACATCGGTTTTTATAATGACATTAAGAACGCCTTTTTGTGGCTTACCAATTCCGGCAAACATATTCTCGACAAGGCTTGATTGCTGCTTCGTATGCAAGTTTTCTTTGTGGCGGGTGCGCCTAAATTCAGCGACTTCTCGCGCTTTCTTTTCATCCGCTACTACAACGAAATCGTCTCCAGCTTCAGGCACGCCGTTCAAACCAAGTATCTCAACTGGAATAGAAGGGCCGGCTGAATCAATACGGTTACTCATCTCATCAATTAGCGCACGAACGCGACCGTATTCGTGACCAGCAAGAACAATATCGCCGGTTCGCAGGGTACCGTTTTGAACCAATACCGAAGCGACTGGGCCTCGACCTTTGTCCAGGCGGGATTCAATCACCACACCGTGGCCGGGTACATCTGTGTAGGCTTTCAATTCGAGCAAATCTGACTGCAGCAAGATCGCCTCTAATAGCTTCTCAACACCCGTACCTTTCAATGCGGAGACTTCGACAAACTGAGTATCACCGCCCCAATCTTCAGGAATAATATCTAAAGCTGCAAGATCATTTTTAATTCGATCAGGATCTGCGCCTTCTTTATCCATTTTGTTAATCGCAACTACCACCGGCACGCCTGCCGCTTTGGCATGCTGGACCGCTTCCTCTGTTTGCGGCTTAACGCCGTCATCAGCAGCTACTACGAGGACGATAACGTCAGTTGCTTTGGCACCGCGAGAACGCATGGCAGTGAAGGCGGCGTGGCCTGGGGTATCTAGAAAACTGACCATGCCGTGATCTGTGTTTACGTGGTAGGCACCGATATGCTGAGTAATACCACCGGCCTCATGAGAAGCCACGGATGCTTTACGGATATAGTCGAGCAGCGATGTCTTACCATGGTCAACGTGACCCATTACTGTGACCACAGGCGCTCTGCTTACCTGAACTTCGCCAACATCAGCAGCCAAAGACTCTGCCAATCTTTCTTCAAGTACGTCTTCTGAAACAAATTTAGCCCGATGGCCCATTTCTTCGATAAGCAGCGTGGCAATATCTTGATCTAGAACCTGATTGATGGTCGCCATAACGCCCATCTTAAAAAGAACCTTGATAACTTCGCCCGACTTAATAGCCATTTGCCCGGCCAAGTCAGACACCTTGTTCGCTTCACCAATTTTTATGTCGCGAATAATAACCTCAGTCGGTTTTTCGAATGCGTGTTGAGAAGACATTCTCGATTTAGACTTTCTGCCTCCTCTGCGTCGGCCGCCCATGCCATCGAAATCATCGCCTTCAAGAACGAAGTCGTCATTAACATGGATGGTTTTAGCCTGTCGTTTTTGCGGGGCGCTCTTACCTTTAGCCCTAGGACTGCCTTTCTTCTTACTATCATCAGTATCAGTGTCTGGCTTTGCAGCAATCTTGCGCTTAACCCCACGAGCATTGTCAGCCGTGTCTGCCGGAATGTCCTCAGGGTTAACCACCGGAGAGGTCTCAAGGGCTGGTTTAGGCGCCTCTTTAGCGGCTTCTTTGGCCGCTTCTTTGGCCACTTCAGGTGTCGTTGCTGGCGCTGCTACCTCAATATTTTCTTGTTGTTCCTCTAGAACAACTTCCTCTACCGCTTCCTCCTCACCCAAAACCTCTTCAGGGGCAGCGGTGCGCTTGATGTAAGTGCGCTTCTTGCGCACTTCGACCGCAACAGTTTTACCGCGACCGTGGGTCGAGGCTGATTTCAACGTCGCAATCGTCTTTCTTTTCAGTGTAATTTTCTTTGGTGCAGCATCCACCGCATCGCGATCACCATGACCACGACGTAAAAAAACCAACAAGGCATTCTTGTCTTCATTGGAAATGACTTCGTCCGCTTTCTGGTGCGGCAATCCTGCCTCTTTAACCTGAGACAACAGCTTATCCACCGAAACTCCAACTACGTCGGCAAGCTCATTGATTGTTACATCTGCCATTCAAAAACTCCCATTACTCAACCTTTGGCTGAATCACTCAAACCATGGTGCACGTGCAGTCATAATAAGTTTGCCTGCTTTTTCTTCAGTCATGCCTTCGATGTCCATAAGTTCATCTATAGACAGTTCCGCCAGACCTTCCATATCTAAAACTGATTTTTTGGAAAGTGCTAGCGCCAAGACATCATCCATGCCTTCCATGTTTAACAAATCATCCGCAATATTTGCTGATGATAAACCTTCTTCAGAGGCAATCGCCTGAGTCAGTAACGCATCTTTAGCACGATTCCTGAGCTCATTAGCTATTTCCTCATCAAACCCGTCGATAGCCAATATCTCGTCAAGGGGCACGTAGGCTATCTCTTCCAAAGATGTAAAACCTTCGCTTACCAATACTTCAGCAGTCTCTTCATCGACGCCTAGCTTTTCAACAAACATGTCGATGAAACCAGTAGACTCCTGCTGCTGCTTAGCCGCGGCGTCTTCAACGCTCATGACGTTAATAGTCCAACCGGTAAGTTCGCTTGACAAGCGAACATTTTGCCCGTTGCGGCCGATGGCTTGAGCCAAATTTTCTTCTTCAACAGCGATGTCCATAGTGTGGCTATCTTCATCAACGATGATTGATGCCACTTCTGCAGGGGACATTGAGTTAATCACTAGCTGAGCTGGGTTATCATCCCAAAGAATTATGTCAATTCTCTCGTTCGATAGTTCATTGGATACGACTTGCACTCTAGAGCCGCGCATACCTACACAGGCGCCCACCGGATCTATGCGACCATCATTAGTGCTTACAACAATCTTTGCCCGAGAGCCTGGGTCACGCGCCGCTGCCTTGATCTCAATTATTTGCTCAGAAATTTCCGGCACTTCAATCTTAAATAATTCAATCAGCATCGCTGGCGATGTTCTACTTAGAAATAACTGTGGACCGCGTTGTTCAGAGCGCACATCCATCAACAGGGCTCGCATGCGATCGCCCATACGAAAAGTCTCGCGGGGAATCATTTGATCCCTAGGCAGAAGTGCTTCAGCGTTACCACCCAGATCAATAATGATATTGTCTCGGGTGACTTTCTTAACGATGCCTGCGACAAGTTCGCCGACTTTACTTTGGTATTCGCCGATGACTATTTCGCGTTCTGCTTCGCGGACTTTTTGGACGATTACTTGCTTAGCAGTTTGTGCAGCGATGCGGCCAAACTCTACGTTGTCAATTTTCTCTTCGTAGACATCACCAGGCTTAAGAGACGCGTCCTTATCAACCAACTGAGACACAATTAGTTGGGTGGCTTCGATTAGATATTCGCTGTCTTCAACAACGGCCCATTGGCGAAAGGTTTCGTATTCACCAGTTTCCCGATCAACAGCAACTCGACAATCAATTTCTTCATTGTCATTCAATTTCTTAGTTGCACTTATCAGCGCTGATTCTATTGCTTCAAAAATCACGCCACGGGAGACACCTTTCTCATTGGAAACGGCGTCAGCAACCATCAATATTTCTTTGCTCATCATAACTGGTTCACCTTACTCATATCTTGCACCCGAGCCCTAGCTGAATGCTCTGAGTAGAATTCACTGGAATACCACATTTGCTTTTTCAACGTCGTCATGGTCGAGAGTAAACTCTTCGCCATCAACGTTTACACAGATCTGACTTCCATCAATCGCTGTAATACTGCCTTTAAATTTACGCCGTCCGTCAAGCGGACCACGCAATTTGATGTTCACCACTTCGCCGACGAACGCCGTAAACTGCGAAATGCTAAATAGCGGTCTGTCTAACCCTGGCGAGGACACTTCTAAAGTGTATTCACCAGCAATAGGATCTTCCACATCTAACAACGCGCTTACTTGTCGGCTCACTTTCTCGCAATCATCGATTGTGATGCCGGCATCACTCTCAATATAAATCCTCAACGTCGCCATTTTGTCTTGCTGAAGAAGTTCCACACCCCAAAGATCGAGGTCGAGAGCCTCTACCGTGGGTTCAATTAATTCATTGATTTTTGCAGTAACACTGTTCAATCAAATCTCTGCAGTAGCCTTACCTGCACTCCAAACTAAATGCCTAGATACAAAAAATGGGCCCAAGGCCCACTCCGAAAGCTTTCTCTCTATGGTTTTTACGACATGAGTAAAGCGATTTTTCAGTTATCTACTTTTTTATTACTAAAAAAGATTGGTAGCGGGGGCAGGATTTGAACCTACGACCTTCGGGTTATGAGCCCGACGAGCTGCCAGACTGCTCCACCCCGCATCAACTCTTCGATAACACCCTGAATTTATTGAAGTTTAGAAATAACTAGATTTCCTTACCGCTTACTTTCAAGGGGGACGCATTATAAGGAGCAGAAAGGCCTAAGGTCAAGAGCCCGCGGCGGATTCTCTGCATTCTTTGCGTTTTGAGGAAAACGGCGCAACTAGCCGTTTTTTTGATTGGTGCCGAAGGCCGGACTTGAACCGGCACGAGCATTGCTCACTACCCCCTCAAGATAGCGTGTCTACCAATTTCACCACTTCGGCATAACCCTTTATAAAACTCTAATTCACTGGGGCAGGGAGACTAGGCACGTCCTGCGAGTCACCCGCTGCAGGCGCCGCATCTAGCTGGGGCACATCTGATACTGGGACTTGCGGCATGGTCAACAGATCTGGATTGACGACCGGAGCTGACCCCGGGGCCGCCAGGCCCGCCTGATCTTTTGCAAATATAGCCAAGGTGAGGCTTGTTGCAAAAAACAGCGTGGCGGCGATTGTCGTTGCTCGCACTAAAAAATTACCGCTGCCAGATGAGCCAAACACCGTTTGGGACGAGCCTGAGCCAAAAGAGGCGCCGGCGTCTGCGCCCTTGCCTTGCTGTAACAGCACTAAACCTACAATCGCGACTGCCACTAATACGTGTACGACAACTATTATCGTTTCCATTACTTAAAATCCGCACTTTTGCATATAGCTATGAATTCATCGGCACTTAACGAAGCACCACCTACCAAACCGCCATCAATGTCGGCCTGATCAAACAACTCTCTGGCGTTAGCGCTTTTAACACTGCCACCGTAAATCAGTCGAACCCCCTTGGCCACACTAGCACTGCTAGTCGCCACATGATCCCGTAATATCTTATGCACTGCTTGCGCTTGCTCCGGGCTGGCTGTCTTACCGGTGCCGATAGCCCAAATAGGCTCATAGGCAATTACCGCATCCGCGAAGGCGTCTACGCCTACCTTGGCCAATACTGCATCCAACTGAGCTGTCACTACCTGGCCTGTTAAGCCTTGCTCGCGGTCAGCCCAAGACTCGCCAATGCATAGCACTGGAATAAGACCTGCCGCTTGGATCGCAGCGAACTTCTGCGCCACTATCTCGTCTGTCTCGGCAAAAAGTGCGCGTCTTTCTGAATGCCCTACAAGACAGTAGGTTGCACCCATTTCAGCCAGCATACTGACAGACACCTCGCCGGTGTATGCCCCCTGTGTCTGGGCATTGCCGTTTTGGGCACCTACTGCGATGGTACTGCCAGCTAAAGCAGCCACTACCGCGGGTATATGAACAAATGTCGGACAAACGCCGATATCCACATTCTGTGCCTGGTTCAGCCCGCTGGCCATCAGCTCCCCGGTCAGCAGCTGAATTGACGCCAATGAACCGTGCATCTTCCAATTACCAAGAACTAGTTTACGAGACATCATGATCCAGTTTCGCCCTACTTCGTGTCACGGCCAGCATAAAACGGGCGCCAAGTCTAACCAAGTCTGTATTGGGTTGCAATAAATAGGCTAACGGATTCAGGCTGCCACTTCCGCGGCGACTATCTCAGAAAGCTGTTGCGCCAGTTTTGCGACTATCACTTTATCTTCGCCTTCTACCATTACCCGCACCACCGGCTCAGTGCCTGAGGGCCGCAGCAGCACCCGACCGGTTTTGCCAAGCGTCTGCTCAACATCTGCCACAGCCGAACGCACCTTGGCGTTGCTAGAAATATCTACAGCGCTACCGACCCGGACATTGATCATGGTTTGAGGCATTTTCCGCATCTTGCTCTTCAGCTCGAACAATGTCTGCCCGCTATGAATGATCGCCGCCATTGCTTGAAGTGATGAAATAATGCCGTCGCCGGTTGAAGTTTGATCTAAACAGATAATGTGTCCAGAAGACTCGCCACCGAGATTCCAGCCGCGCTGCAACATCTCCTTCATGACATAGCGATCACCCACCGCTGTGCGAACGAATGGCACGTCTAGCGCATCAAGCGCCAACTCCAAGCCTAAGTTGCTCATGGATGTGCCAACCACGCCGCCAAAATCGATGCTTTGACGCCTGCGATCGCGAGCGATGATGTACAGAATTTCATCGCCGTCTACTACATCGCCGTGACTATCAACCATGATGACGCGATCGCCATCACCATCAAAGGCAATGCCCAGATCCGCCTTTTCAGATTTCACAGTAGCGGCTAATTCTTGGGGTGAGGTGGAGCCACGCATAGCATTAATGTTCAGCCCATCTGGATTAACTCCGATGCTAACAACACTGGCTCCAAGCTCAGTAAAAACACTGGGTGCAATGTGGTAAGTGGAGCCATGGGCACAATCTAAAACAATTTTTAAACCGCTTAACTTCAGACTGGAGCCGATAGTACTTTTGCAAAATTCTATATAGCGCCCAGCGGCATCAGTTACGCGCCTAGCCTTGCCTAATAGCTGTGGCGCGACTGTTGTGATGTCTTTTTCTAGCTCTGCTTCAATCGCATGCTCTATCTCATCAGCCAATTTGGTGCCATCACCGGCGAAAAATTTAATACCGTTATCCTCAAAAGAATTGTGGGATGCGCTGATGACAATTCCGGCTTGAGCTCTCAAGGTCTGGGTTAAATAGGCAATGGCGGGGGTTGGCATTGGCCCGGTAAGGTTAATATCCACACCGGCTGCCGTGACTCCAGCCTCCAGTGCAGCCTCGAACATATAGCCTGAGATGCGAGTATCTTTGCCGATGATAATGGTGTTGCGAGCTCCGCCCTTGCGAGCAAACACTCGGCCGGCGGCCCAGCCAAGTTTGAGCATAAAATCTGGGGTGATTGGAGATGTGCCAACTGCGCCGCGAATCCCGTCGGTACCAAAATATTTTTTTGTTTTTTTAGTCATGGGCCGCGGCCTGCTCGGGGTTTTGGTATGCGCAGTGTACTCTAATTGCATCCATGGTGGCAGCTACATCGTGGGCTCGAATTACTTTTGCCCCTGCTGCCATTGCAGGCATAATTGCTGCGATTGATGCCGCTAGACGCTGATCCACAGATCGCCCAGTAACTACTCCCAACATCGATTTTCGCGACACGCCAACCAGTAGGGGTACCTGTAGAACCGCCAATTGAGACAAGTTTTTAAGTAACATGAAATTGTGCTCAGCTTTTTTGCCGAACCCAAAGCCTGGGTCCGCTAGCAGTCTAGTTCGCGCAATGCCAAGGTCCATGCAGGCGTGCAGCCGCTGTTGAAGAAACTGAGTTACTTCATCCACTACATTGTCATAGGCAACCACTTCTTGCATGGAGCCTGGCTGGCCCTGCATGTGCATTACACAAATCGCCGCATTGGTTTGTGCGGCTGCTTCCAAAGCGCCTGGCCTGCTCAAGGCTCTTACGTCATTAATCATTTCAGCGCCAGCATTTACTGCTGCGCGCATAACACCGGGGCTACTTGTGTCCACGGATATGCACACGTCTAAATTTGCTCGCACTGCTTCTACCACTGGGATAACCCGATCTAACTCTTCGGCCTCGCCAACAAGCGTGGCGCCGGGGCGAGTAGACTCACCGCCAATGTCGATAAAAGTCGCGCCTTCTTTCACCATGGATTCAATTGCTGCAAGAATTTTTGGCAAATCAGGTTTAAAGGTTGTAGCCGTAGAATCAGCACTGAATTGAGCGCCATCAGAAAAAGAGTCAGGCGTAACATTAACAATTGCCATACAGACAGGCGCAGACAGAGAAATCTGTCTGGCACCTGCGATTAGAATAGTCATTTCAGTTAAACGCGTGAGATCAGTACTCCACTAGCAAACACTTTAGTGCTCGCTAGCAGGGCCGCCGATAGGGTTGCCTTTGTCTTCTTCGGGCTTCTTCTCTTGAGGAGCGCTGGCTCCTGATGCACTGCTTCCGGAGCTGTTGTTATTTGAATCAGACCAATCAGCTGGAGGACGAGGCTTGTTGCCTTTCATAATGTCATTGATTTGTTCCTGGTCAATGGTTTCGTACTCCATCAACGCATCTTTCATCAACTCCAAAAGGGGGCGATTAGATTTCAAAATCTCTGTGGCTTTGGCGTAGCAGCCATCAATAATTGATCTAACTTCGGTATCGATTGCCACCGCCGTTTCGCTGGAAACTGACTTTGACCCTGACGATCTGCCAAGGTATACCTCAGCTTCGTCTTCAGAGTACATCAGCGGACCAAGTTTTTCGGACAGGCCCCACTTAGTGACCATATTGCGTGCCATCTCTGTTGCACGCTGAATATCATTTGAGGCGCCAGTTGTCACACCCTCTTTGCCTAGAGTCAATTCTTCAGCAATACGGCCCCCGTACAAACTGCATATTTGCGAAATAATGCCTTGGCGACTTAGACTGTAGCGATCTTCTTCTGGCAAGAACATAGTCACCCCTAACGCTCTACCACGGGGAATGATACTTACTTTGTAGACCGGATCATGCTCTGGCACTAGTCGGCCCACAATGGCGTGACCTGATTCATGATAGGCCGTATTCAAACGTTCTTTTTCCGACATAACCATGGATTTGCGCTCGGCGCCCATCATAATTTTGTCTTTCGCTTTCTCAAACTCTACCATTGTCACTAAGCGCTTTCCCGAGCGCGCTGAGAACAACGCCGCTTCGTTGACCAAGTTAGCAAGGTCAGCACCTGAGAACCCAGGAGTACCGCGGGCAATAAGGCTCGCCTTGACGTTGTCGTCAATTGGAACTTTACGCATATGCACTTTCAAAATCTGCTCTCGGCCACGAATATCTGGCAGCCCAACAACAACTTGACGGTCGAATCGGCCAGGCCTGAGAAGCGCCGGATCCAATACGTCTGGGCGGTTAGTAGCCGCGACAACAATGACGCCGTCGTTAACTTCAAAGCCGTCCATTTCTACCAGTAACTGGTTTAAGGTCTGCTCACGCTCATCGTGTCCACCACCCATGCCAGAACCACGATGCCGCCCTACCGCATCAATTTCGTCGATAAAGATGATACATGGCGCCTGTTTCTTCGCCTGATCAAACATGTCACGCACACGAGAGGCGCCCACACCGACAAACATTTCAACGAAATCAGATCCTGAGATAGAAAAGAAAGGCACTTTCGCTTCGCCAGCAATTGCTTTCGCAAGCAGGGTTTTACCTGTGCCGGGCTGGCCAACCATTAGAATACCGCGAGGAATCTTGCCGCCAAGACGCTGAAACTTATCAGGCTCGCGCAGAAACTCGACTAACTCTTGAACGTCCTCTTTGGCCTCATCAACACCGGCAACATCGGCAAAAGTTATTTTGATCTGGTCTTCACCCAGCAATTTGGCCTTGCTCTTACCAAAGGACATGGGCCCGCCTTTGCCGCCGGCACCACCGCCTTGCATTTGGCGCATAAAAAAGAAGAACAGCGCGATAATAATGAGAATAGGAAAGCTGGCCACGAGAAGCTGAGTCCAGATGCTTTGCTGCTCTGGCTCTTTAGCGATCACTTCTACATCGTTTGCAAACAAATCGCTTAGCAGCTGATCGTCGCCAATTAGCGGCATAACTGTGCGGAACTGCGAATTGTCTGAGCGCAAACCGACGATGTCGATACCCGCCAGCTCAACTCGCTCCACTCGGCCGGATCTGACTTCCCGGATAAATGCTGAATAATTAATAGTCTCTTCATTGGTTTCTTGGTTAATGTTACTGAACACAGTCAGCAGTACGCCAGCTATGATCATCCAGAGAACTAAGTTTTTTGCCATATCATTCAAGGGTTTTTCCCCCAGGTTGCAGAATCCGTGACTAGAATTCGTGTCTAGAAAGACGTTGTGTTGAGTATGTGTGCCTAAAGTGAACAGGCCCAGAGTAGTAAAACCATTCTACTTCGAAGATCTAAGCTACCACAATATATCAGGTCAAGCGCTTAAAGCCTGCGGCAAGCAGATAAATTTCTCTTGATCTAGCTCGAGAGGCCTTAGGCTTTCTAACCTTGACCGATTCGAAGCTAGCTCTCAGATCCTTCTGGTATTCAGCGAAGCCTTCACCTTGAAACACTTTCACTAATAGATACGCTCCAGGTCTAAGTATAGTTCTCGCTAGATCAAGTGCTAATTCAGCCAAATACATCACCTGCGGCTGATCAATATCGTTCATACCAGACATATTGGGTGCCATATCAGATATTACAAGGTCTGCGGTCGCCCCATCAAGAATGCTTAGCAATTCCTCTACTACCTCATTCTCGGTGAAATCGCCCTGCAAGAACTCAACTCCAGCAATACCATCCATGGCCAAAATATCAGAGGCTACCACTCGGCCCTTAAACCCCACCAACTTTGCAGCCACTTGGGACCAACCACCAGGTGCTGCCCCCAGATCAACCACAGTCATTCCAGGCCGCAGTATTTTATCTTTCTCGTTGATTTCTAACAATTTATAGCTTGCTCTAGAGCGATATCCATCGCTCACACTTCGCTTCACATATTCATCATCGAAGTGTTCTTGCAGCCAACCTTTGCTACTTTTTGATCGTGACATCGCGTGATAATCCTCATGGCTAGCCTGCCTTTTGTTTGCAAAACCAGTAAGCCGAAAGCCTAGTCTATCATCTGCATAGGCTCCGCGAGAGCCCGCCGTGACAGCCACCTAGCTGAAGCCAAGGCAGTTGTTTTTGCACCTTGTTGGCCAAATAACTGCTAAAATCTCGCCTCGATAACTTAAGGACAGGTGCCATGCCCATAAATAACGCAGACAAGAAAAGATTTCGAGCCATTGCCCACAAACTTCGGCCGGTGATCATCATTGCTGACAAAGGCTTGACCGAGAATATCGAAAAAGAAATCAATCGGGCGCTAGAGGATCACGAACTCATCAAAATTAAGGTGGCTGTGGGTGAACGTGACGACAAGAAAATACTGTCAGATACTATTTGTAAGCAATTCAAAGCTGAATGCGTGCAAAGCATTGGTAATATTTTGCTGCTCTACCGAGCAGCAAAAAAACAAGACCCAAAACTGTCTAACCTTAAGCGCAACCTGAGCTAGACATGCCTAACTGAAATGATATCGAAATCAATATCCCCAGCAGGCGCCTTAACAACAACTTCGTCGCCTTTGGACTTACCCATCAGTGCCCGGGCGATCGGTGACGCCACTGAGATTTTCCCGGTAGGGACATCAGCTTCGTCCTCTCCAACAATTTGATAGGTAACCTCTTCATCTGATTCAATATTTAACAAAGTCACCGTCGTGCCGAAGATTACCCTTCCAGTGGGCTCGATAGCGCAAACATCAATTATCTCGGAGTCAGATAGTTTGCTTTCGATGTCAGAGATTCGCCCTTCACAAAAGCTTTGTTGCTCCCGAGCCGCGTGGTACTCCGCATTTTCTTTTAGATCTCCATGCTCCCGAGCTTCGGCTATTGCTGAAATAATTTTTGGCCGCGTAACGCTTTTCAGCTCAGTCAGTTCAGCCCGCAGCTTCTCAGCGCCACGTAAGGTCATTGGTACTCTTCGCATAATCGAATCTATTTTAAAGTTTTAGGTACTGCGCTTTACTGCAGCTCTTTGTGAAGGTCTTGCAGAGTATACACCATCAGGTTAGTGCCAAACTCCAATGCTTCACACACTGCCAGTGCACCTGCGATTGTGGTGGTGCAGAACACGCTGTGCTTTAGGGCGGTGCGCCTAATAGTTGAAGAGTCAGCGATGGCTTGTCTACCCTCAGTGGTGTTAAACACCACCTGAATCTCGTCATTTTTTAACATATCGACAATATGGGGTCTACCTTCGTTGACCTTATTAACCCGTTGAACTGGCAAACCCGCCGCCTCGATTGCCTTTGCTGTGCCGCCTGTGGCCACCAACGAATAGCCCAAGGCTAAGGTCTTCTTGGCGACTTCAACGACAAACTCTTTGTCTCTATCACGCACACTAATAAACGCCTTGCCGCCTCGCTCAATAACCTCACCGGCACCTATTTGGGCCTTAGCGTAAGCTTCAGCGAATGTGATTCCTACACCCATGACTTCACCCGTAGACTTCATTTCAGGGCCTAAGATAGGGTCTACATTTGGAAACTTAACAAATGGGAAAACAGCTTCTTTGACTGCAAACGTCGTGGGTATAACTTCTTTGCTAAAACCTTGTTCATCAAGTGTCTTACCGATCATGCAGCGAGCCGCAATTTTTGCCAGTGACCGACCTATGCACTTCGATACAAATGGCACTGTTCTGGATGCTCGAGGATTAACCTCAATGATATAAACTTCACCATCTTGGTAGGCTAACTGGGCATTCATAAGACCGACAACCCCCAGCTCTAAAGCAATACTAGTAACCTGCTCGCGGATTTTGTTTTGCACATCCATAGGCAAATTGTAAGGCGGCAGTGAACATGCGGAGTCACCGGAGTGAATCCCAGCCTGTTCAATGTGCTGCATGATGGCTCCCACTACTACTTTCTTGCCATCACTTACCAAATCAACATCGATCTCTATAGCAGAGCTTAAAAAGTAATCCAGCAGCACCGGACTTTCATTTGAAACTCTTACCGCTTCGTGCATATAGCGCTTTAGCTCTGCCTCGTTGTAGACGATCTCCATGGCTCTGCCACCCAATACATACGAGGGCCTTACCACCAGAGGGTAGGAGATTTTTTCGGCCTCTATCAGACTTTCCTCAACGCTCCTGACAGTGCAGTTAGGCGGCTGTTTAATCCCTAACTTAGTGATCATCTTTTGAAACCGTTCGCGGTCTTCCGCTCTATCAATCGCATCCGGCGAGGTACCTATTACCGGCACACCAGCAGCCTCCAAACTCTTCACCAAATTCAATGGGGTTTGACCACCGAATTGAACAATTACCCCAACCGGATTTTCCAGCTTAACAATTTCAATAACATCTTCAAAAGTAAGCGGCTCAAAATACAGGCGGTCAGAAATATTATAATCCGTGGACACTGTTTCTGGATTGCAGTTGATCATAATGGACTCATAGCCGTCCTCACGCATCGCAAGTGCCGCATGAACGCAGCAATAATCGAATTCGATACCTTGGCCAATCCGATTCGGGCCACCGCCTAGAACGATAATTTTTTCTCTATCTGTAGGCAGGGCTTCACACTCTTCCTCGTAGGTTGAGTACATATAGGCCGTAGTCGATTTAAATTCTGCCGCACAGGTGTCTACCCGTTTATATACCGGCCGCACGCCCAAGGCATGACGCGCATTGAGCACGGCAACATCAGTTTCTCCCAACAACTGACCTAAGCGCTTATCTGCAAATCCTTTCCGCTTCAGCTTACGCATCGTGGCGTAGTCAATTGCGGCCAATGTAGTCTTTGCCACATCGGCTTCGATCGCGATCAATTCTTCAATCTGCACCAAGTACCAAGGATCGATACCAGATAGGGCGTAGACAGTCTCTACGGACCAGCCTAGCCTAAAAGCATCGGCCACATACCAGATTCGCTGAGCCCCAGGCTCTGTTAGCTCGCGAGTCAGCAGCTCTTTAGCGTTGCTTGCGTTAGTGTCGAGAATCGGATCAAAGCCACACATGCCCACCTCTAAACCGCGCAGGGCTTTCTGCAGCGACTCTTGGAAGGTACGGCCAATTGCCATCACTTCACCTACAGATTTCATCTGAGTAGTGAGGCGGTCATTAGCATCAGTAAATTTTTCGAAGGTAAATCTAGGAATCTTAGTAACCACATAATCGATTGCCGGCTCGAAAGAAGCAGGAGTCGCACCCCCGGTGATTTCATTTCGCAGCTCATCGAGGGTATAACCAACAGCTAATTTGGCAGCAACTCTGGCGATCGGAAAACCCGTTGCCTTTGACGCTAAAGCCGAAGAGCGAGACACACGAGGATTCATTTCGATCACAACCATACGGCCGTCTTTAGGGTTTATACCGAACTGCACGTTCGAACCGCCAGTTTCAACTCCGATCTCGCGCAGCACCGCTATCGATGCGTTACGCAGTATTTGGTATTCCTTGTCTGTTAGGGTTTGAGCTGGCGCCACTGTAATAGAGTCGCCCGTGTGCACACCCATGGCGTCGAAGTTTTCTATGGCACAAACGATAATGCAGTTGTCATTTTTATCACGAACCACTTCCAGCTCGTATTCTTTCCAGCCAATAAGAGACTCATCGATCAATAATTCGTTAGTAGGCGAAAGGTCTAACCCCCTGGCACAGATTTCTTCAAACTCTTCTTTGTTGTAAGCGATGCCACCGCCGGAGCCACCCATCGTAAAAGAGGGCCGGATAATGCAGGGAAAGCCAATTTCTAGCTGAGCTGCAACAGCCTCTTCCATATTGTGCGCCATAACATGACGCGGCGTTTCTAGTCCGATTGCCACCATAGCCTGGTCAAACAGCTCGCGATCTTCCGCTTTGTCGATTGCCTCACTGGTCGCACCTATCAGCTCACAACCATATTTTTCCAGAACACCGTACTTATTCAAATCCAGCGCACAGTTGAGAGCAGTCTGCCCGCCCATAGTAGACAATATAGCGTCGGGTCTCTCTTTTTCGATTATTTTTTCAACGATCTGCCATTTAACCGGCTCTATGTAGGTGGCATCAGCCATAGAGGGGTCTGTCATTATCGTGGCCGGATTGGAGTTCACCAGAATTACTCGGTAACCCTCTTCCTTCAGTGCCTGACACGCTTGAGCACCTGAATAGTCAAACTCGCAAGCCTGACCAATTACAATCGGCCCTGCTCCTAATATAAGTATGCTTTTAATATCGGTTCGTTTTGGCATATTGTTTTATTACGCAGCTCTTAAGTTAAGTTGAATGTAATCGTTCAGTTTGACCTTACTCATTTGCTCGACTGCATCAAATTGATGAAGCGATCAAACAGAGGCGCCACATCGTGCGGCCCCGGACTTGCTTCCGGATGCCCTTGAAACCCGAATGCTGGAACATCACTGCGTTCTATACCTTGCAGCGAGCCGTCAAACAGTGATTTGTGAGTTGCAATCACGTTATCAGGCAAGGTTTCCTCATCCACAGCAAAGCCGTGATTCTGACTTGTAATCATCACTTTCGAGGTCTTGAGATCCTGCACCGGATGATTGGCACCATGATGACCCAGCGCCATTTTGATTGTTTTCGCGCCACAGGCCAAAGCCAGTAGTTGATGCCCTAAACAAATTCCGAACAGGGGAATCCCAGTGGTTAGAAATTCAGCGATGGCGCTAATGGCGTAGTCGCAGGGCTGCGGATCGCCAGGGCCATTTGAGAGGAAAATTCCATCTGGCTTAAGGGCCAAGACATCAGCCGCAGGTGTTTGCGCAGGAACTACATGCACTTCGCAGCCGCGCTCGACTAACATTCTTAGAATATTTCGTTTAACGCCAAAGTCATAGGCAACTACTTTGAACTTGGTATCTGGGGCAGGCAGATAGCCGGACTCTAGACTCCATACACTCGAGCTGAATCTGTAAGGCTCGGTGGAGCTCACCACTTTGGCAAGATCCATCCCTTTCAAGCCAGCAAACTCCCGAGCTTTGGCTAGGGCTTGCGCAGTGGATTCATCGCTCAGCTCGTTGCCGGCAACGATACAGCCATTGAGTGCGCCCTTGTCCCGAAGCAAGCGGGTCAAGCGTCTAGTGTCGATTTCAGCAATAGCTATGACCTTGCGCTCTTTAAGAAATTCGCCCAGCGATTGCTCGCTGCGAAAATTACTGGCTAGACGTGGCAAATCACGAATCACCAACCCTGACGCCCACACTCGATTAGACTCGTTGTCTTCTTCGTTGGTACCGGTACTTCCGATATGGGGATAAGTGAAGGTAATTATTTGCTTAGCGTACGAAGGGTCTGTCAAGATTTCCTGATACCCAGTCATTGAAGTGTTAAACACCACTTCACCCACTGAGCTACCAAGGTCACCTATTGCTACTCCATGGAATACACTTCCATCTTCTAAAGCCAACACGGCGGTCGCAGTCACTGGGTCTCCTAATATTTAGATCAATTATTTCAGACAAAAAAAAGCGGAGTGAAGAATTCCTCACTCCGCTTTTCGATTATGTATTCACTTTTTTCATTGCTCTCAGCACTAAACATACTGAGCGAGTATGATACGGAAAGAGTCCCTTGTTTGTCCATCAGAATAACTGGAATTGACTAACTTAAAGTCTCAATAATGATTTATCGAGTTAATTCTCTAACTCTCCTGCGTAAACCCAAGCACGTCATCCATTGAATAAAGGCCGGCTGGTTTGCCTACTGCCCAGATTGCAGCACGGATCGCGCCTTTCGCAAAAGTAGAGCGGCTGCTGGCTTTGTGCGTGATTTCCAGTCGCTCACCTTCAGTGGCAAATGTCACGGTGTGATCGCCGACAATATCTCCAGCCCGCACACAGGCAAAGCCGATAGAACCTTTTTCTCTGCCTTCGGTGAATCCATCCCGGGAATATACAGCCACATCTTTCAGTGCAACCTGCCTACCCGCCGCTATCACCTCGCCCATTTTTAGTGCCGTGCCTGAAGGGGCATCTTTCTTATAGCGGTGATGGGCCTCATAAATTTCCACGTCATAGTCATCGCTCAGTACACGAGAGGCTTGTTTCAAAAGCTGGAGACTAAGGGTAACACCGATGCTGTAGTTCGCTGCAAATACTACTGGAATCTTACTCGCATATTGAAGCAGCAGTTCACGCTGGACGTCGTCAAAGCCCGTCGTTCCGATCACAATGGCTTTGCCAGCCTCCGCACAGCAGGCAAGATGCTCTAGTGACGCAGCAGGCGACGTGAAATCGATAGCTACGTCAAAGCCTGCGGCCGCTAACTTGACCTGAGTCACTACGCCTAAGAGCTTACCTGAGGCTAACAGACCGATATCATTGCCCAGAGCTAGGTCATCAGGCAACACGGTGGCCTGCGTTAGTCGCAGGGTGTCGGACTGCTGCGCAATCATCTGCACCAGAGTCTGCCCCATTCGGCCCACGGAGCCCGTTATTGCTATATCAATCATTAAATCGCCTTCTGTCTACGCCTACAATAATTGGTCAAGTATACCCAGTGACGCACTAGGACAGAAACACAAGCGCAAATAGTTGCCTAAAAAGCCATGGAATTGAGTCTGGCGCCGGGCCACAGGGTGTAAAGAGCTTGCCGGACCTCGCCGATTTAGGCACACTCTGCCGCTCCTCGCTCTTGTATTTAGCGGCCTTTTTCGCCGATAGACAGCGATTCAGATAACTTTCCATGCAAATTGAAAAAAAATGAGTGAAACGCCGGTCCTACACGGAAGCACTAAAAAACAACGCTATGAGTCGCTCGTCGGGGCTTTTTATCAAGATCTGTTTCGCTATGCAATATGGCTGTGCAAAAACCATGCGCTCGCTGAAGACTTGGTTCAGGAAACATTTTTACGGGCTTGGCGGTCTTTGGATAGCTTGCTTAACGACAAAGCGGCGAAAGCTTGGCTGTTTACCATCTTGAGGCGAGAAAATGCGCGCCTGTATGAACGCTACAGACCTGAGCTGGTTGATATTGATGGGCAATCTATCGCCGAGAGCAATGACAACGAGCCAGACTTCAAAATGGATCGAGAGTTGCTACTAAGTGCGATTAAACGACTAGAAACTGATTATCGAGAACCGCTGCTGCTGCAGGTGGTTGGAGGCTTTAGTGGCAAAGAAATTGCCGAGATTTTAGAGCTGAACAATAACACTGTGATGACCCGATTATTTCGAGCAAGGGCCAAACTAAAAGTTGAATTCGGCCTTGACCCTGATGCAACTGACGATTAACTAATTTTGCCAAAAGAGACAGAGCGTACACCAATGAACCAAACAGACTTCCGGAAACGGCTTTACTCAAATCCGCTAGAGCCCGATGCAGAAACCCTCGAGCAGGCCAATCTAGACCCTGAGCTGGGCAAAATCCTCCGGGAGACCCAGCAAATGGAAAAAAACCTGCATCATGTTTTAAGCACACTTGCTGTGCCAAGCTCTTTGCAGGCTAAGCTAATGGCTATTCCAGATACTGATATTTCTGACCAAGGCTCTGCTGATACCCTTCAGCGCTTGGCTGAAAAGCCTGCTGCCAATGCAAACTACTTTCAGTATTTTGCTATAGCAGCCACTTTAGTGTTAGCCCTTGGGGTAAGTTTTTCTTTGACGTTCACATCAGATGCAGGCCCCAGCACCGCAGAAATAGCCTTTGGCAATGAAGTGTTACAGCACCTTTATCATGAGGACGTAGAAATCGCCGCAATTAACAGCGGTGGCGATTTACCGACAGTCGGCATGCCCATGATAATTCAAGCAATGGCGCCAGTTGGCGCACAGCTAGCTTCAGCTTCGGCTACTATGGTGGCATCCATTAAATTTGCTAAACCCTGCGTTATTATCCGGGCTTTTGATAGTGCTCACCTGATCCTGCAGGGCCCGCAAGGGGCTATCAGTGTGATTGTGATTAACAACACTCCCGTCAGCGTAGAGTATTCTATCAACGATGACCGCTTCAGCGGTGTGGTTGTGCCGATGGAAAAGGGCAATATGGTATTGGTGGGCGAAAGCAACGCCGACCTCACCGAGTACAAAAAGCTATTTGCTGAAAATGTAGACTGGGTAATTTAATCCCAATATTCATTAGGCTGGCAACAGATTAGAATTGCTCTGCCGTCATCGCCATTAAAGTATCAGCCCCTGAAGAAATTTCCTCCGCCAACGCTTTGGCTTTAGGCAGCTGTTTTACAATAAAGAAATGACCGGTTTTGATAAGCGCATCGAGATGGTCCAAATCTCCTCGGCCCTGTGCTTTTGATTTATAGGCCGCCGCCAGCATACGCTGCCACATGAAACAATACAGCGTTAAACCCATAAGCTCCATAT
>JBLGBD010000046.1:0-22435 GCA_047617585.1 Pseudohongiellaceae bacterium
CAATAGGTAACGGAACAGCTTATGAGAGACAGCTTGAGGTTTAGCGCATTGCTGCCTCTCTATCTCTTGTGCTCGATACTTTGGGCACAAGAGAATCAAGATCCTTCCAACATTGATATCAACGCCATCGTTGACACGGCCCGATCAGCCAATCCCAGAGAACTTACAGTACTCGCTCCGACCTTGTCCGCTGCTCAAATAGATCAGGCGGTATTGAATCGACTGATGCAGGAAATCGCTAAGACACCTGATAAGCTTATGAGTGAGCTAAATATCGACAACGTAACGCTTCAAGACATTTTTGTTAGCCTATCCAATTCTCGCAACTTCATTAATACAAATGAAATCTCAAGCATCCGAGCCATGTGCGCCGCATTCGACAAAAGTGATGCCGCCGGCGATGCTCAGATTGCCGATGCGTTGGCAGCCTATGAAACCCGCATTGGCTACACTAATAGTTTTATTGCCAGTTTTTATAAGACTCTTATCGAAGATATAGAGGCTGGCCTATCTCCTGTTGCACTAGTATCATTTAGGTCATACATGGCTGATCGCCGTCGTCGCATGGCAACTGCAGGCAACGTCACCTTGGGCATACCCACACACAATGTCAGAAGTGGCCAAGAGGCTGTTGAATTTCACTGCGGCACTGCGCGCTAACACACAACTGGAAAATTTTGATGACCCATACCTGCTTTGACGTCTCAGTCGCCAATCATATTGCACATATTCAATTGAATCGCCCCGAACGG
Source organism: Pseudohongiellaceae bacterium (assembly GCA_047617585.1). GTDB lineage: Bacteria > Pseudomonadota > Gammaproteobacteria > Pseudomonadales > Pseudohongiellaceae > UBA9145. The sequence continues at coordinate 753 of JBLGBD010000046.1, forward strand.
CGCAACAGCATGATTCCTGAATTTTGGGATGAACTACCAAAAATAATTGAAGAGATAGAGCACCGCTCAGACGTTCGGGTCATTGTCATTTCGTCCACCGGGCCGCATTTTACCTCAGGCCTAGATACTTCTATATTTGCAACCAACATCGCCAACAAAGACGACTCCTTATCAGCTGAAAAACTGCAGCGCATTAAAGGTATTAAACTGTATGAAACAATAGCGGTGATGCAAAAAACCTTCACCTGCTTAGAGCAGTGCCGGCTACCCGTGCTGGCCGCAATTCAAGGTGGTGCTATTGGCGGTGGTGTCGATTTAATTACCGCCTGTGATTTGCGCTATATGTCCAGCGATGCTTTCATAACGATTTTTGAGATAAACATAGGAATGACCGCTGATGTCGGTACGTTCCCTCGAATATGTAAACTGTTACCGGAAGGCATCGTCAAAGAATTGGCGTTCACCGGCCGGCGCATGAGTGCAGCCGAAGCAAAAAACCGCGGCTTGGTTAACGAGGTTTTTGACTCTCATGAAGCATTAATCCAAGGTGTTATGAAAGTTGCCACCGAAATAGCGAGCAAAGCACCTTTGGCTATTTATGGTAGCAAACGAATTATCAACTTCGCGGCTGATCATAGTATTGCCGACACCCTTGATTACATAGGCATATGGAATGCCAGTATGCTTCAACATGACGAAATTCAAGAAGCCATGGCGGCAGGTAAAGACAAGCGCGCCGGCGACTTTGTTGACCTGCCTCCCAAAAGACACACGCTGAGTAAATAAGCGACGAGAACAGACCTGCAATCCATACAAGTGTTCCCATACCATTAGGCACTGCTTCCGAATAATAGGACAGTTAAGATAGAAGAGTCGACCACGTGGGCGTTTGCTAATTTCCGCTCAACATTAATAGACATTTCCCTTCAAGGCTTTTACTCTTAACAAAAATAAAAACAAAACCTAAGTGCCTATGACTAACCCGCCACACACTCGATTATTCGTGTTTCCTAACGTTTGCCTGCACTTATGTATCGCCTTCTTGGTATTGCTAAGCGGCATCATTCACAGCCACGCTCAGCAGTCTTCACCAACAGGAATAACAATAACTCGCTTGGGCAATGGCCCCATTATTGGTCCGGAAATTGACCCCAGTATCGGGGAGAATATTCAGGGTCCGTCGCTCATCAAAGTACCTAGCTGGGTGAACAACCCATTAGGCAAATACTATCTTTATTTTGCCGATCACAAAGGTCTCTATATTCGCCTAGCCTACGCCGACGAGCTGTTGGGCCCATGGAAAATCTATCAGCCCGGCAGCTTACACATTGCAGACTCGTTTTTTGCGGCCACTCGCCCGGCCATTGCACCTGAACGGTTGGCAGAACTTGTTGCGGCCCGTGAAGCCAGCGGTGTGCGAGTCTCCCATGATTATGGCAAGGAACTTACTGAACCTCACATCGCATCGCCCGATGTTCATATCGATGAAAAAAACCAACGTATCGTAATGTATTACCACGGCTTAGAGGCTGCCGCGTTTCAACATTCAAGAGTTGCATTGTCCAATGATGGCATCCATTTCAATGCCCGCGAAGAAAACCTCGGCAAAACATATTTTAGAACATTCGAATACCAAACAATGACATACGCTATGGCCATGCCCGGGCAGCTTTACCGCTCAGCAAACGGCTTGAGTGATTTCGAACCTGGGCCGCTGCTGTTCGAGCCAACAATGCGCCACAGTGCAGTAATGGTGAGAGATGGTCAGCTGCTGGTTTTTTGGACTAGGGTTGGCGATGCCCCAGAGTCCATAATGCTCAGCACTATTGAACTCGCGGGAAATTGGATTGACTGGCAAGAGTCTGAAACCGCCGTAGTTTTAAAGCCAGAATTTTTGTGGGAAGGCGCTAATTCCCCGATTGAACCATCTGTGCGCAGTACAGCGTATGGATCAGTTAACCAATTAAGAGACCCAGCTGTATTTAGTGAAAACGGCGTTGTCTACCTTCTTTACGCAGTAGCAGGAGAAAGTGGAATAGCTTTAGCTAGGGTGAATTTCTAAAAAAAAAGAGACCTCATTATGAAGCCAGTTTTAGGCATTCTAGTCATTGTCGCACTTAGTGGCGCACTTAGTGTTGCAGGCAGTCAAGGCAGTGCAATCGTTATCGGATTACCCTTATTTTTTATTTGCGCCTGCGTAGGTTTTATCCTCCACTGGTTAGTGTTTCTGCCGTCCTTCGCACTGCAAACCGAGCACTATTTTGATTTAACCGGCGCACTTTCCTATATTTGCACTGTGATACTCGCTCTGAGCCTACACCCTTCCATGTCCACTCAAGGCATCATCATATGCCTAATGGTTGCTCTATGGGCGGCTCGCCTGGGCAGCTTTCTTTTTCTTAGAGTGAAAAAAGCCGGCAAAGACCGCCGTTTTAACGAGCTAAAGACACGCTTTTGGCGTTATTTGTTTACCTGGACGGTTGGTGGTGCTTGGGTGTTTGTCACTATGGCAGCAGCCTTAGCCGCAGCCACCTCTATGCAACAGGTCGAGATCGGCGCTCTGTTCTTTCTAGGTGGAGCGCTGTGGATAATCGGTTTTGCCATTGAAATTATCGCCGACCGTCAAAAAACTCAGTTTCGCAATGAGCCGGCTAACTCGGATATGTTCATAACATCTGGCCTGTGGCGGTACTCACGGCATCCAAACTATTTTGGCGAAATAGTGCTTTGGACTGGCATTGCCGTAATGGCTCTGCCAGTTTTGTCCGGATGGCAATTGGCAACTCTCATTTCACCGGTATTTGTTTATTTGTTAATAACTAGAGTTAGCGGTATACCCATGCTGGAAAAAAGCGCAAAAGAACGTTGGGGCTCAGACCCAAACTATCAACACTATGTTGCAACTACAGCCTGCTTATGGCCCCAGCCGCCGAAGTCTTCAGCCCGCTAAGCACCCATTGCAACGCCCGGCTCGATCAACAGCGTTAGCCAGCTCATGGTAGGTTGGCAGTATGTATTGGCAAAAAGAAACCGAAGATAATTTGGAGCAATAGCGCTCACTGCAGCGCAGCGCCATGGGAATCAAGCAAGTATTTGATCCCCGCGACACCCAGCCACTGTTATGCGACTGGATGCATTTAGCCTATGCGATTCTGCAAACCCAGTTGAGCCCTAAACCTAGATTTGACCCTAGCTCCGGCCCAGCAACTTAGCCCCTCAAAATAGACATCCACTGATGCCTGCGAATCACTGTGCTTGGCGCAAATAAATTTCTTCTAACAAATCTAGCTGGGCTTTTTTAGGATGCTCTCGGGCGCCAGGGCGTTCATCGAACACCTGTACATTATCGGCAACTGGGTCATACACCGGCCATGGCGGTAAGCCATCCCTATTGGGATTCCCATTGCTGGCAAAGCTAACCCAGTAGTCTGCCATCAGATTGCTTAGAGCATGATCAGCATCATCCCAACCAATTCCAACTAGGGTTGTGGTATTAAACACATAAGCCAGATCAGCCGAATGATAGGCCCCTAAGGTTCTGGCCCCGCCGTCACTATTCACATCAGGCAACTCGGGCCGGTATAGCCGAAACACCGGGGCTGGTCTGGAGAAATAATACACAAACGCACTATCTCCCCGCTCCCTAACAAGACGAGCCCACATTCTCGATGACAGCAAAAAACTATTATCCGCCGCTATTTCTTTGCGCGCGTCACTCGGTGAGGTCTCAATGATAGAGCGGTAGCTGCGCTTTACCTGCGGCGCTGAACTGCCAAAACTAGCGTCTAGATACTCTGACAGCTGTTCGGCGTTGATTGAGGGAGCGAGCTGCATCAGACCAAAGTTTTCATCTGCCAAGGCACCCACCATTATCGGTATGCGGTTCAAAGCCCCATCTGCAAACGCCTGATAGGGAGCTTGCGGCACCACCCAGCCGTCAATTATGGTAGCCCCTCCTACGCCGGGAGCGGCGGTTACGGTCGCTGGATCAAGAGCCCGCAACTGTTGCACGACACTAGCACTGCTGCCGGAGAGCTTTAACTGATTGGCAAATCGAATTCCTAGCTGATGGCCTGAATTTTCGCCATCATTTAAACCACGCGTTAGTTTAATACAGCCCGGAGATTGGCCAATCACTCCGTCTATTAGGCCTTCTGCAAGTGGTGAAGCCATCAGCAGGCATACGTCAGTCCCGCCGGCGGATTGCCCAAAAATAGTCACTCGATTAGCATCACCGCCGAACTTAGCTATATTGCTGCGCACCCATTCAAGCACTGCCACCTGATCTAGAAGGCCGTAGTTGCCTGAGGAGCTATGTTCGGACTCATCTGTCAGACCAGGATGGGCTAGAAAGCCCAATGGGCCTAGACGATAGTTGGCGGTAACAACTACTGCGCCCCTAGCGGCCAGATTAGCGCCATCAAAAATTTTTGCACCAGCATGACCGGCGGTATTGCTGCCACCATGAAACCAAACCATCACCGGTAAAGAATCACTCGGCTGCGCTGCGCCAGAAAAAGTATTGAGATATAAACAGTCTTCAGAGCGTTCTAAATCGCCGCGTGCGTAAATCGACGCATCGGAATTTTGCACCTGCCAACAAGCCGGCCCCACCTCATTCGCGGTTCGAACTCCTGCAAATGGGATTGCCGCCACCGGCGGGCGCCAGCGCAGATCACGAATTGGCGGCGCGGCATATTGAATACCCAGAAACTCGGTGACCGCAGAGACCACTGAAGAGCCACGGCCTTGGTAAACCCCAGTGGTGGTTTCGGCGGTTAAAACCTGACCCATCGCAGGCACGGACAGGCTCAAAATGAGAGCCTTTAAGAATATCTGTAGGGCTAATCTCGCAACGTTGTTGGTCATAGTTCTGCTCACTGTTAGAGTTATTGTTTGGCAGGGCTTCCAGCATAAACTACAGCCTTAAAGAGCGTCCACACCCAACACTACAATTGCCTCAGTTGTGCCAGCCGCAGAAATCTGCGATAACACTGTGTTTGGGCTGTTAGGTAGTCATCATGCAAGCAATCAGAGTCAATCAACAAGGTGGCCCAGAGGTCCTATCCTATGAGGAACTGCCGACCCCGACACTAGCAGCCGGCGAGAATTTAGTAAAAATAGAGGCCATTGGGGTCAATTTCATTGATACCTATCAGCGCAGCGGCCTTTACAAGATCCCCCTGCCCTCGACCCTTGGGCTAGAAGCCGCCGGCACCATCGCTGCGGTGGGACCGGCGACTTCCCGCTTTAAAGTGGGCGATAGAGTCGCCTATACCAATGTGCCCGGGGCCTACGCCGAGTTCGCCGCTGTACCGGAAGAAAAAATCGTGGCGCTAGCAGACGAGCTAACTTTCGCCCAAGGGGCGGCAATCATGCTGCAGGGCTGCACCGCTCATTTTCTCAGCCATTCCACTTACCCAGTTAAACCCGGCGATGTTTGCTTAGTCCACGCGGCAGCTGGAGGGGTTGGGCTTTTGTTAACACAGATGATTAAAATGCGCGGCGGCCAAGTGATAGCCACTGTATCCACCCCTGCAAAGGCTCAGCTAGCTAAAGCGGCTGGCGCCGATCATGTCATTTTATACACCGAGGCTGACTTCGAAGCCCAAGTGAGAGAGCTAACAAGGGGGGAAGGCGTCAATGTCGCCTATGACTCAGTGGGCAAAACCACCTTCGAGAAGAGTATTAACTGCCTCGCCAAAATGGGCATGATGGTTCTTTATGGCAATGCCAGTGGCCCTGTGACAGAATTCAATCCAGCGTCACTAGGTCCTAAGGGCTCGCTATTTTTGACTAGGCCTACTTTGTTTGATTATCTCGCAGACCGGCAGACTCTGCAGTGGCGCAGTAACGACTTATTTACCTGGATCGCCGAAGGCAAGCTATCGCTAAGGCTTGAACACAGCTACCCATTAGTCAAAGCCTGCGAAGCCCACCGAGATCTAGAAGCAAGAAAAACTACTGGAAAAGTTATCTTGGTGCCTTAGAGCTTAAGCTTCGAGTGACCAAGTAGAGAAAACAGCACTATTCACACCATCAATAAAGAGAAATAACCATGGTTAAAAAAACTGGATTACTACTGAGCCTACTCTTGGGCTTTACGATGCAATTTGCCTTTGCCCAAACTCTAGATCTAGGCAGAGGGGAATTACCCATTACTGTGCCTGCACACTATAACTCGGCAACGCCGACACCTCTGATTGTGTTGCTGCACGGTTATACCTCAAGCGGCCCTCAACAAGATTCATACATGGGTTTTAGTAAACTATCCGACAAATATGGCTTCCTATTTGTGGCCCCTGACGGTAATAAAGAGCCTGGCGGCAACGAAAGTCGCTTTTGGAATGCCTCACCGGCGTGTTGCGACTTTTTTGCCACTGGCGTGGACGACTCAGCCTATGTTCTGGACATCATCAATACGGTAAAGCAAGACTATAACGTTGACACTAACCGAGTTTATTTAATCGGTCATTCAAATGGCGGCTTCCTGTCATACCGAGCCGCCTATGATCACTCTGACACTATTGCGGCGATCGCCAGCTTGGCCGGCGCAAGCCACATAGAAGAAAGAGAGCCTCCAACAAGTCCGGTTCATGTCTTGCAAATTCACGGCACTGCAGATGGCACGATTGCTTACGAAGGATTTCAGATTCGCGGCAATTTTTATCCAAGCGCGATGGACTCAGTAAAAACTTGGGCTAAGTACAATGGCTGCAGTGATGAAGGTGCCCAGCGCGAACTGCGCGATCTAGATGCCAATATAGAGGGCCATGAATCCAGCGTTTTGTCTTTCGAAGCAGGCTGCCAAGTGGGCGGTTCAAGCGAGCTTTGGACAATTGCGGATGGCGCTCACGTCCCACCACTTTCGCCAACGTTTAGCGAGCAGGTGGTTGAATGGCTGTTTGCACACCCCAAGACCAGCGCAAGCTTTTCTGACTAAGTTCACCACACCCATGGGCGGCGGCTCTAGCAATGCGCAATGATTCAATGCATTTGCTAGACGCCCTGCCCACTTGCGGCCACCGATCTATCTACTAGCGCAGCATGCCGCCATCATTACCTTAACCAGCAGCGGTTAATACACACAAAAGGCTGAACCAGTTATGACCATTAAAGCCATGTTAAAAAACAGCAGTGTTAAAACCTCTCTCTTTGGGCTGGGCTTGCTTGGGTTAGTTGCCGGCCAGAGTTTCGCCGCCGATGACCAATGGGTAGACCTTTTCAACGGCGAGAACCTCGACAATTGGCAGATCAAATTTACTGGCTTCGACTTAGGCGTCAATTACCGCGACACCTTCACCGTGAAAAACGGTCTCTTAGTCGTGAGCTATGACAATTGGCCCGATTTTAATAATGAGTTCGGTCATATGTTTTATGACGAAGCGTTCTCAAATTACAATCTACTGGTTGAATATCGGTTTGTTGGCGAGCAGGTGACAAATGGCCCAGACTGGGCCTTTCGCAACAACGGCATGATGCTCCACAGTCAAGACCCAACAACAATGACACTAGCGCAGGAGTTTCCCGTATCAATTGAAGCGCAAATGCTGGGCGGTAATGACGTCGACCCAAGGCCCACCGGTAATGTCTGCACTCCCGGCACCAATATGGTCATGGCTGGCGAGCTCATAACACGCCATTGTACTGACTCTAATTCAGTGACTGTACATGGTGATCAGTGGGTGACAATGAAGATGGAAGTGCGGGGCAGCGACTCGATTAAGCAAAGTGTGAATGGCGACTTAGTTTTAGAATATCAAAGTATCCAGCTAGATCCCCAAGACAAAGATGCCCAATTGCTTTTAGACCAAGGCGCGCCGTTAATGCTTGACCGCGGCTATATAGCAATTCAGGCTGAAAGCCACCCTATTGAGTTTCGCAAAATCGCGATTCAACTTTTAGACTAAAGCCCTAGGCTAGACCTGCATGGACTCAAGCCCCTACCAAGCGATCGCTTTACCGTCCCATGCAAGGAACTGTATGCGTTTGTTTAAGTCTAGGGTATCGATAATATTCAGCAGCTGTTGGGCAACGAACTCTGGATTGAAAAGCTTGTCCTCGGCAACGTATTTCTGAAACGGCTTCGATAATGGCGTGTCAGTTGTTCCTGGATGAAACACTAGAAAGCGTACTTCCTTTGCACTGCGTGCCACTTCAATAGACACTGATTTAAGCAGCATATTCAGCGCAGCTTTTGAGGCTCGGTAGCTATACCAGCCCCCTTTTTCATTGTCATCAATGCTGCCAATGCGTGCACTGAACACCGTGACTATGCACTGTGAATCCCGTGTAAACAGCCTTTTTAAATGCTTCAGCCACAGCATGGGGATGAGAGTATTCACCTGATGTACCTGCAGATAGTTCGTGCTCTCAAAATCAGATAAAGACCGCTCTGGCATCAGAGCCTTATCGTGCAAAATACCGTTACAAATAAAAATACTTTCTATCACTAGCGAATTAGGTTCACTCAGGCATGCGCATACTTGCGCAATAGATTCTTCGCTATAATCCTGTTGCAGCCAGTGCAATCGTTCATGCACTAATTGAGATTGTTGGCGGCTGACAGCAATTATCTGAAGCCCATCATTCCTGCTGAGCAAATTTGCCACGATCGCTTGCGCAATTTTACTTGCCGCACCAATAACCACTGCAATCGGCGTGTCTGCTTCTAGATCGTGTAGAAACTCTAACTGCGGAGATATCAAAGATTGCAGCCTGATGACTTATCTTTTGCGCACGGCTCACAACGGCGCTTGCCAGTGAGTAACCAAGAGATCGAGTAACGATTACTGGCAAAAATCCGATAACCAATATCTGCAAAAACCCGAATCACTGGCCAGCGCAGCACAGCAATCCAAGATTTCTTGCCGACGCTTTGCCAAACTTTATGGGTAACATCCAAGCCATAAAACATAGTCCCATCTGCCGCCATAGCGTGAAGCATCCGATCAGCGGCTACCGGATCTATAGTGGGAAAGCGTGAAGAGAAATCGGGTTGATGAATATCTTCTAGCTGCAGTAAATTTTTCGTATCCAGCAGCGCCAGCTGATCCATTTCTGTGACACACAGAGGGCAGTAGCCATCAAAAAATACAGTTAATTTTTGCAAAATTTAAGTCCTTATATTTAAACTAGAAATACTGTGAAAACCATAACACCATGCAGCGCTACAACGATGGTTGTAAGCTTGATTCGCATTTTCGAGTAATCTGGCCCAACCCCCGAATGGAGCAAATGGGAGTAAATAAGCTCGATACTCAGCACAGCGAGATAACCTATCATCAGCAATGCTAATCCTGCCCAATAATAATTTGGTAACAGCCCTAGAGCTAGCCAGGCCAGCAATGCGACAGCATTCGAAAAAACCAAGACAAATGTTGTCAAGCCATTGCCTGCCTTACCAATGATCAAGCCCCAAAGAGACCCGCTCAAGAAAACCAAAATAACGGCGCTGTAGCTGCTAAACCAGTATGTGGCGCTTAGACCGAAAAAAACCAACTCTAAGTAGCTAGCCCAAGCGGTCACCGCAAAGGGGATTAATCCTGCGTATCCCAAGGCGTTAATTAGCCTATTTTGCCTGCGTTCAACCATAAATATTATTACGTCGGCGACCGTTATTCGGTTCTCTAATTCAAGCCACAGTGTGTTAACAATGCCTCAGCGCTAGGGTATGCTAGGGCAAGCTTACAAAATAGGGTTTCCGAATGACTAGCCGTCGAAATTTGCTGCAGGCCATGGCATTGCTCCCTGCGATCAACGCATGTACGGTCGCCGCGCCGAGCCAAGGTCCTAAATTAATCAATTACACTCCCTCAGGCACTCCCCTACGCCGAGTGAATATCAATGAGAACCGAGTAATAAGAACGGTCACTGGCCTGCGACCATACCGCAGGCAAGGCTTCGTGGTGAATGCCCAGCGCCTAGGTGACAAAACGCTTATTCATAACTACGGCCATGGCGGCGGTGGTATCACGCTGTCTTGGGGGACGTCTCATCTCGCCATGAGAATAGCCCTCACAACCATACATAAGCAATGCGCGGTGTTAGGCTGCGGCGTAATGGGTCTAACGACAGCGCGACTGATGCAGGACCAAGGCTGGGATGTCACTATTTATGCCAAGGCTCTGCCCCCCTACACGACCTCAAATATTGCCGGAGGCCAATGGTCACCTGCTTCTGTGTATGAAGAGGGCTACCTGACGCCCCAGTTTAAACAGCAGTTTGACGAGGCCATGGCATTGTCGTATCGCTACTATCAAGATTTAGTGGGACCAAAGTATGGGGTGAAATGGATAAGTAACTATCAGTTCTCCGACGCTCCTAGACCGACCGATGATTTGGTACACAACTATCAGTCGATGTATCCCCAGTTAAAAGACTTAGGGCCATCCCAGCATCCGTTTCCCATAGCCTATGCAAGCCATTACGACACCATGCTGATCGAACCGGCAACTTTTCTAACGGCCTTAATGCAAGACTTTTACGGCGCCGGCGGCCGCATCGAGGTAAAAGAATTTACTGATGAAGCTGAGATTCAGTTAGTGACCCAGCCTGTGATATTCAATTGCACTGGGCTAGGAGCCCGTGATCTATTTGGCGATGAAAAATTATTTCCTATCAAGGGCCAGCTTAGTTTCGTCTTGCCGCAAGAGGAGGTGAATTACATCACAATAACCGACAGTACCTATATGTTTCCTCGCAGCGACGGCATATTGTTGGGTGGAACATTTGAGTACAACAACTGGGATTTGACTCCTGACCCGGCAGAAACTGCGCGCATATTGCGGCAACATCAAGCGTTCTTTGCGGGCATGCAGGATCCGTGGAGCACAGTGTAAAAATGTAAAAAAAGCGGCATGAAAGAAGGGGATCAATTTCCATGCCGCCTGAGCGTTGCCTATATTTGAAAAACCGGATTAGGCGCTGCGAAGATACTCAAGCATTGTGTCTGCATCACTGCATTCAAAAGGATCGCTGCCGGCGTTGTCGCACTTGCCTGCTTCTGAAAACATCTTTACAACTTCGCCATTGTCTACCACCATCGCATAACGCCATGAACGGTCACCAAAGCCAAGATTTTCTTTCTTTACCAGCATGTCCATACCCTTAGTAAAGTGGCCATTACCGTCGGGCAGCATTTTGACTTTGCTAACCCCCAACTGCTTGCTCCACTGATACATGGAGAATGCGTCGTTGACGCTGAGGCAGTAAACTTCGTCAATACCCAACTCTTTCAGCTGATCATACTTGGCTTCGTAGCCAGGCAAATGGGTGCCGCTGCAGGTAGGCGTGAACGCACCGGGCAGCGCGACAATAACGACTTTTTTGCCAGCAAAGATGTCATCCGTGGTCAAATCCTGCCAGCGGAAGGGGTTGTCGCCGCCAACTGTTTCATCTCTGAGGCGGGTTTTAAAAACTACATTTGGGACTGTCTGACTCATAAATTCCTTCCAGCGGTGTGTTATTGATAATAAGTTACAATAGACGGACTATAAAGAAGTGGTATCCATCGGTAAAATGAGAAATTTCGATTCATATGATCGTATATTCCGATAATTAGGTGGATTTTTCACCCCGGCCGAAGTCTGCCCTGCTGATTAGACTGAAAATCAATGTCAGCCAGCCAAATATAGACAAGCCGTGGCAGAGGAATTAGTCTTGAGCCAATCACAACAATAAAAAAGGATCTACCATGACGCTGCCTACCCACACTCTAAAACCCTTGGCTGTCGGTGCTCTAACTTGGAGTTTGGCATCACTGGCTTCGGCTCAGGCCCATGAGCCAACTTTCTACGCCGATGCTTTGCCTCTATTCGAAAAGAATTGTGTTGCCTGCCATCAACCTAACGGGCCAAAAGTTGGCGGCATCACCGCGCCCATGTCACTTCTGGACTATACCCAAGCAAAGCTTTGGGCGCCCATGATCAAGAACGCGTTAGTCACGGGCTACATGCCTCCGTGGGGTGCCCATGAGCGCCATCGCGGTGAATTCAAGGGCGAACGTTATATAGACAAGTCAGAGAAGGACCTGTTAATCGCCTGGGTAGATGCGGGTGCGCTTGAGGGCAACCCAGCCGATGCAGCCAATGCCGAGGGTATGCTCGCGAGCAGTGGCGGCACGACTCTTCCGGAATCAGGCTGGTGGATAGGCAACCCAGATTTGGTGGTGCAATTTGAGCGCCCGGTGTATGTGCCTGACGATATTGTAGATTGGCAGCCCACTATAGAGCTTCCAGTGCCTGAAGGTGCCCACCCGGCACCGCGCTGGATATCAAAGGCTGAGCTGGTACCAGGCGGCCCATGGGTCCACCATATTGTGTCAAGCCACATGGGTGTTGGAGTGCCTGGCCGAGGCCCATTCACTTACCCCGAAGGCTGGGGCGTATTGATGCCTGAAAACCCGTTTATTACAGCGAACATGCACTACCACAAAGACGCCGGTGAAGGCACAGCGGTAACCGATTTAACTAAAGCTGGGTTTGTGTTTTATGAAGACGGCGATGTAATCGACTATGTGGTAGAGACAAATCTGCTGCCCCACCGGGGCTGGACGATTCCTGCCGGCGACGCCAACTTTGAAGTGAACAATACGTTCGAAGTTGAAGAGGATATCTACCTGTTATCTATGGGCCCCCATATGCACTACCGAGGCAAGGCGATGCGTTACGAACTGGAGTATCCAGATGGCGAGCGCGAAACACTGCTGTGGGTACCTAAGTACGATTTCAATTGGCAGTTCCTGTATGAATATGAAGAACCGAAGCTGGTTCCTGCTGGCTCGAAGATGCATATGAGTTGGTGGTTTGACAATTCAAGGGAGAACCGCTGGAACCCTGATGCCTCGGCTGATGTGGTGTATGGCCCAGCAACCACAGACGAGATGGCAAATGCCCGAATTTATTTTGCACCGGTTACGCCTCGAGGGATAGTGGTTGGTGAGCCTATCCCCTCAGATGTGTTGGAGAATGCCCGTAAAGAGGACGCGTCGCGGCGGGAGAACACAACGCTTTTGGATCCAGCAGATAGCGACTTTTCTTGGTTGACTGAAGAGTCTCGCTAGTTGAGTTAGGTTTATTGATATGTGAAAAGGGCGGCTTGTTAGTCGCCTTTTTTTTGTTTTTGTTTTTGTTTTTGTTTTTGTTTTTGTTTTTGTTTTTGTTTTTGTTTTTGTTTGGGTTGGTGTTTGGTTCGGTGGTTGGTGGTTGGTTTGGTTCGGTGATTGGTAAGGGCACACTGGGTCTTTTCTTGACACGCCGTGAATACATCCATGTAGGCTTGGCGCCAGCATCCATGCTGGCGACAGTCAATAAAAGACCCAGTGCACCCTTCCCCTTGCACAGCATGCAGGCCTTGGACGAAACCCGTCTTGTCTCTTGCACAGCTTGCAGGCCTTGGACGAAACCCGTCTCGTCTCTTGCACAGCATGCAGGCCTTGGACGAAATCCTTCTTGTCTCTTGCACAGCATGCAGGCCTTGGACGAAACCCGCCTTGTCTCTTGCACAGCGTGCAGGCCTTGGACGAAACCCGCCTTGTCTCTTGCACAGCGTGCAGGCCTTGGACGAAACCCGTCTCGTCTCTTGCGCAGCGTGCAGGCCTTGGACGAAACCCGCCTTGTCATTTGCACAGAGTGCGGATCTTGTGCGAAACCCGCCTTGTCATTTGCACAGAGTGCGGATCTTGTGCGAAACCCGCCCTGTCATTTGCACAGCGTGCGGGCCTTTAGCAGGACCTGTTTTCCTTTTTCCGCAGCTTGCAGGTCTTGGGCATCGGCCTTGCTTGGTTGGCGTTTGTGCCGTTAGGCGCTGTTTTTTGGTCGGGGCTTTTGAAGCGTGGTTTAAATCGCCGGCTGCCAGTCTTTGATGCGTATTTTGACTTCTTCCATGTCGTGTTTGCAGACACCTGACCGCGCGATTAACTTTATTTCGCATACGTCACATCGTACACACTCTTTGAAATCAATATCTGGCCCGCGAATCGCGCCGGTTGGACAGGCGTGTTCGCAGACTTTACAGACTTTGCACTGTTCTACCCGTTTAATCTTAAACGGAGATACAAAAGACACCACCCCTAGGGCTGCGCCTAAGGGGCAGGCATAGCGGCAGTAAAATCTTGGTACTAGGGTGGCAGCGAACAAAAATACTAACAAGATGGCCCACAGCAGCAGCGACTGACTAAAATAAAACAGGGTACCAAAGGGTTCGAAGTATTGAAAAAGACTGAGTTCACTGTAGGCAAGGGCCATGGCGATTAGGAAAAAAAGAACGCCGTACTTTAGGTACAGTGCCTTGTCGTGAATATTTTGGGGAACTTTAAGCTGAAGCTTTTTCGGCATGAATCGAGTTATAAAGTCTTGTAGTGCACCAAATGGGCACAGTGACGAACAGAACACTCTGCCCCAAAATACCGTAGTGACTAGCGTGAAAACAAGAATTAGTAATAGTGGCAGGTCATTCAAGAACAGTGATGGGCCTTGCTTGATAGAGTTGGTGATATGGGAGACGGAGACAAAGCTACCGTCAAAAAAACCAAGATACAGTAGCGTATAGGCTAGAGTCGCCCAGCGCAGTTTGCTGCTCTTTTTGAGAAACGAGGTCATTACTAAGATTAGCAGCAGCACCATAGCGGCAACTTCAAACCAGGGTGCGTCAGCAATGAGGCTGCCAAGCGCACTGTCTTGCTCTAAATCGGCAAAATCGGTGGCAGGCTGCGGCAGATATTGTTGTGGAATCGCCTCACCTGAGGCCAAAGCTAACGCTAAGGCAGGTACTTGATATTCTATTTGCTGGTAGTTGTCGAAGCTGCCTCTAGTCTCACTGTCATCGTAGAGAACACTGAACGGCCTCGCTAGGTCAATTGCCGTATCAAGAACTACTGCACCGGAAAACCTTACTTGATCTGCGATTAGGCCGCTATCGGCACTGCCAGCATAGACAAACCGATTTCGACTGACCAGATAACGCTTGCCGCCTTGCTCTATGGCAAGGCGTTCTTGCCTAAAAGGTCGCTTGGCATCGCCGTCTATGCCGATCAAAAAGAGATTGCCATCGGCCGCTCTATTACTGGCCTCTCTGTCGGCGATGGAGTAGTCGTCGACTCCCAGGATTAATTCGCCTAAACCATCGTGGCCGATAAAAGCCAAATCTAGGTCCAGGATTGTATCGTTGGGCTGAGCAATTACAAAATCAACGACAAGCCCTTCTTGTTTTAGTTCTGCCCAGGTTTTTTGAGCGAAAAAATTGAGAGCAAAGGCATCAGCGGCGGCGCCAGAGACCACCTCAGAGTCATTCATGTAAGCAGCAGCGACGCGGCGTCCGGCATTGCGAATCCCTCGCGCAACCGCCCAGCTGCTTAGTGTGGCTCTTGACACGCCATCAACATCTCTGCCGACTCTAAACCCCTCTGCAATGTTTTTGTTGTCAAACTGATAGGGAAACCGTTCGGTTGCCAAAAAGTCACCGCGAATGCTTTTGTAAGACTCTCGGTAGAACAGCACCTGAATAGAGGTAATACTGCCGTCAAGCCGCATACCAACAAGCACGTTAATGGGTGCGCTGTAGCCTACTTCTTCAGGGGGCAAATCCGCAGTTTCAAAAATATATCCCGCCAACACCTGCTCGCCAGATACATTTTGAGAGTAGGCTCGTATTACAGGCGGGCTACCGGATTTATCAGAGAACTCAACTGCGTCAGGAAACAAATCTGACAGAAGCTTTAAAGTTACGGGTACGGAAGATTGAGCGGTTGCGAGGCCTGAAATAATGCAGACAAACAAACCCAGAACAAAACGACTAAACTTAGCGCGGTTGAATCTTAAGCCAGCGCTGACGGGGCGGACAACTAGAAGCATTATTGTTCTTATTTGAGTTTTCAGGAGGGCTAATCCTATCAACTTTCAAGAAATAAAGTCACTAACTAGTCGCAATCTATAAAACGCTGTTCAGCATAAGTTTTAACTCATTGAAGCCAAACGGCTTGCTTAGGACAAGCCGGTCACGACCATCCTGGGCGCCTAGGAAAGCAGTTGAGTCGTTGTATCCTGTAGTAAGTATTACCGGGATAGACGGACGCTTCTCGGCGCAGAGATTTGCTATGTCCAAGCCGGTTACCTCAGGCATAGAATAATCGGTTATTACCAAGTCAAATTTCCGCTCAAGATCCGCTATCATTGCCATGGCCTGTCTGGGGCCGGAGCACGCAATGCAGTCATGACCCAACACGTCAAGCATCATGCCTACTGTCTCGAGTAGATCAGTTGATCATCAACCAGTAATATGGTCGACCGGTCAGCCTCAGGCACACTATCAAGCGGGAGTGCTGGCAACTCATCAGCGGCTCGGGCAGGCAAATATACGGTGATAGTGGAACCTCGAAATGGCATTGAACGGAAGTCTATGCCGCCGTTATGGGCCATGACGATGCCTCGCGCAATCGAAAGTCCCATACCACTGCCAATATTTTTCGAGGTATAAAAAGGATCAAATATTTTATCAATTCTATCCTGACTCACCCCGAGGCCATTATCGCTAACCGTAATTTTAGCATAGAGCCCCGGCACTAATTGACCGTGCAGGCATTCTTGTTCAAACGCAATGGCAACTGCATGAATTGAGAAATCAATTTCCCCTTGCTCTGTCTCTAGGGCCTCAAATGCATTGGTAAGTATAATCACAAACAACTGGGATACTTGATTCGAGTCTGCCAGCACTATAGCTTTACCGCTGATCAAGAGGAAATAAGTAGACTCAAAAGCTACTTCGATCAGGTGGCCAGAACACGAAAAACTCAGCTGCTTGAAAGCAAGGTACTAAGCAAACAAGGTGACTAGCTACTGGGAATCTCGGATAAGCCCAACTATCGAAGCAGATCAAATAACCGGCTTCATTGTCTTTACCAACAACAATACAACTCAGAAAGCGGCTTCAATTGAGCAGCAGGCTATTTTCGATCTGTCCGCCGACTTTCTTTGTGTTTTAAATTTTGACGGTTTTTATAGCTGGGTAAATCAGGCATTTATTCACAAGCTTGGGTACTCCGAAGAAGAGCTATTGACTACACCCTATATAGAGCTAATTCATCCCGAAGATCGGCAATTGACTATAGACATGTTTACTCGAGTGACCGATGAGGGCTATCGGCTGCCGCACATTGCTGGTGATAAATCCCAGTTAGAACAAGTATTGATGAACCTCTGCGTCAACGCTCGGGACGCCATGCCTAACGGTGGCACCATTGACATAAGTACAAGCAGCTTAAGCACTAGCCGCAAATCCGCTGACCAGCACAGCGACCAAGTTTACTTAGATGTAACAGATACCGGTGGCGGCATCGCTGAGGACGTGAAAGAAAAAGTCTACAACCCCTTCTTCACCACCAAACCGGAGGGCCATGGTACCGGCCTTGGTTTATCAATGGCCTATGGCATCATGCAAAAGCATAGTGGCAGTATCCGCATTTTGCGCACGGGAGATACAGGGACCAAAATGCAAATCAGCTTCCCTGCCCTGAAAAAAATCAGTTCTCCCCAGAATGGCCAGAACCAAGTACTATCCTTTGGCGGCAACGAAACTATATTAGTTGCCGAGGATGAGACACTGGTTGCTAAAATAACTAAAGAGACTCTCGAAAAGGCGGGCTACACTGTGATACTTGCAAACAACGGCATTGACGCTGTAGAGCTTTGTACAGCGAACAAATTCATTGAATTAGTCTTTATGGACGTCATGATGCCCGAAATGGGAGGCCCAAGCGCGGCCAAACTTATCAAACAAAACAACCCTACTATCCCCATTTTATTCGCCAGTGGCTATGCTCCCGACTCACACCAAGCGATTCAAGACGACTACATCGTTTTAAACAAACCTTACCGTGGTGATGAGTTACTTAACACCATTCGAAGCCTGCTGGATGACAAGCTCGACAGCTAACCTTTTTCAACGCCAACATGGAACTGCCATGACTAACCCTTCCTTTCTAAACCGCCACTTTTTATTACTCATCGTTTTCAGCCTAGCAAACCAATCTGCTTTTTCGCAAAATAGTGACATAAGACCCCGTGCACGGGAAGCAGGTCTAATCATTGGCATATTCGAACCTGGGCGGTTCAATGCCATTACAGATGTCAGCGGGGTCTTGGTTGGGCACGAAACTGTGATTGAGGGTGATGATATACGCACTGGAGTCACCGCCATAATCCCAGCACCAGGGAATCTTTATACCCACCCAATACCCGCTTGGATCCATGTAGGCAATGGCTATGGCAAACTCATTGGTGAAACCCAAGTGAGGGAATTTGGCGAAATTGAAACCCCTATTCTGCTTACCTGCACCCTCTGTGTTTGGAGCGCCGCTAACGCTCTTAAACAGTGGGTTTACTTACAGCCAGGCATGGGTGAGCACACAGTTAACCCAATCGTCGGCGAAACTAACGACGCAAGAGTTAACAATATGTGGGCCGACCCGATCCAGCGGGAAGAAGTATTTAATGCGTTAGCCAGCGCAGCTTCTGGCCCTGTTGCCGAAGGCAGTGTTGGGGCCGGCACCGGCACCCAAGCGTTTGGCTGGAAAGGTGGCATCGGTACCAGTTCCCGGGTACTTCCCCAGGAACTAGGTGGCTACACTATTGGGGTATTAGTCCAAACCAATTACGGTGGCATCATGTCTATCAACGGGGCGCCGGTGGGCAGAGAGTTGGGCACTTACGCATTTAGAGAGCAGACTCTGCCGCCAAATGAAGATCTCGAAGACGGCTCTATCATGCTTGTGGTAGCCACCGATGCGCCATTGAATGCTCGCAGTCTCGATCGACTTGGCCTTAGAGCCATTATGGGGCTGGCACGCACCGGCTCCTATGCCAGTAACGGTTCGGGTGATTACGTTATCGCGTTTTCAACCAACCCCAGCGTACGCAGGCCTAGAGAGTCCAGCACGCCCGTCGCGTCACAGACCCTTGTCAATAGCTCTATGTCGCCTCTGTTTGCCGCCGTTGCTGAGGCCACCGAAGAAGCAATCTATAACGCTATTTTTAAGGCCACGACTGTAAGCAGCAGCCGGGGTACCTTAGACGCGGTACCGATACCGCAGCTGATGGATATACTTACAAAACATCGAGTCTTAAATTGGGACACTGACCTGCCAAACTGAATCAGCCACCAAACGTTGACACCATTGCCGAACGTTTCTACCACAGAGTGCTGTGCGGGTTTTCACTGGGGCTCAGACCTGTAGCGTACCATCTCACAATGACTGTGTTGTGGTATGCTAGACGCACTGGTCAAAGACTAGATTGTTCCACCCCCACTCAAGTAGGCTTCAATCCTTGCGAGGCGAGTGAAATAAAATTAGACCCGATAGATGTTGAGCGATGCTTACTGAAGACACTACATTTTTTCTCCTAGCGATAATATTTATCGCGATTTTAAATGCCATGATTATTTCCGGCATTTGGCTTAGCTATCTTACATCGAGAAAACCTTATCTGGCCCTAGCATGCTTTGCCGGGGTGCTAGAAATTATGCTTCACTTTAGTGATCTCGCCACTGGCATACGGCAAGACACGGTGATGTTTTACTCCCTCGCAAATATCCTACAGTTTGGTTCTACCTTAACCCTTGCAGTGGCTATGTTAGCCGCCTTCGGGTCAATATCGCGCGGTGTCAGGTCAGCTATTTTGCTGCTTAGTCTCGCTCTCGGAGTCAGTGTGGTTTACGAGGCATTTGTAAAATTGCCCTCCAGCCCACTAGAGACTTATTTAGGCTCATTACCCTTGCTTGGCGCCAGTGGATTTTTAATGTGGCGCACGATTTTCACCGGCCAAGGGGTAACTCCAAGTAAGCTATTTTTCCTAACCGCAAGTAGCACCTTGCTGCTTATTCGACTGGCTCTACCGGCCATGCCAATCGACAACCTTTACCTGCTTTTTTACTATATTGAATACATGTGTTTTTCAATGATACTCATTGCCATTATTCTCTATGAAATCGAATACTCAAATCGAAAAGTAAAGAGTCTGTTAGACTCCAAAGTACAGTCCGAACAAGACTTACAGTTCATTGTTGACAACTCTTTCGACATTATTTTAGTAGCAGACAAACAGGGCCTGCTGCGATCTTGGAGCAAAAAGGCTCAGCAAGTGTTCGGTTATAGTCCCGAACAGGCTGTCGGGAAAATTCATTTAGATGGAATGTTTGTCGATAACTTTCTAAACCGTGAGCTAGGTGCTGTGGATGAGTTTCACGCTCGCATGGTCAGCATTGAAGGCAAGTCGTTTATGGTGGACGTGCGCCTGAAAGAAGTGAGCTACGCTGGCACATCCTACTCCATTTTCGTACTCCGGCTGATAGAAGAGCCAGGCAGTAACAGTGGGATAAATACAGCCCCTAGAGCGCAGATTTTGAAGCCGGCGACACCCAAACTTTAATGCTCGTATATTTATATTTTTCCGCCCCAGCAAATTAGGTTAAGCCATTGAATGCAACCAGTTCGGCGTTCACAAAAAAGATCGCTAGCGCGCTATTATTCACCGGGTTCATCGCGGGAATTTTGATAGGCGCTGGAGCCCTTTCAGGGGACGAGCTGGGTCGAGTGAATTTGCTCTTTTTTGTTTTCTTATTTGCCTTTGTACCAATTCTTGGCCTCATCATAAGCAGCGTCCTGCTGTTAACCCAAAAGAACGGCATCGCTGCATTGATCATGAAGCTACCTATTTGGCCAAAAGGGCTTGGCCTGTACGCGGCCCAACAGGAACTCCTCGGCTCAAAGAAAAACTGGTTATTCTTACAGTCCCAATGTGTTGTATTAGCGTTTGCCGTTGGATCTCTGGTGGTGTTTTTCGCATTGCTACTGGGTACAGATGTTAATTTTGTATGGCGCAGTACCCTACTGGACGCACAAAGCCTGTTGCCAGCGCTAAAGATCATTGCCCTGCCTTGGTTATTTTGGGCTGATGCGCAGCCGACTTTGGGTTTGCTGGAATTGTCGCAAAATTCTCGTATCGACGAGGGAGGCAATGGCTATTCGGCTAATTGGTGGCGGTTTGCAATCGCCGCACAGATTAGTTACAACCTAGTCCCGCGGTTAGTGATGCTGCTGGTTGCGACTTGGCGCTACCGCCAAGAGTCTCTCGCCAATTCAGTCGGCAACTTAGTTAATACCATGGCTAAAGCGAGGAATTTTTCAGCAGACACGCCGCCACTCGCCAGCATTGCCTATACAACCCCCCGTGATTATGAACTCGCCGACTGGGCCAACATACCCCCTCACTGCATCCGTTTTATTACCAAATCTTTTGGCGGTGCAAAACGTAAAACCACCATCGATGCCCTAACCGCGGTCGAGAAATTGGATCAACGTTTACTGACAAGCCCGTTAGTAGTGGTGGTTAAAAGCTGGGAGCCACCCTTAGCTGAACTTAGGGATGTACTGGATTCACTAGAGCATGACGAGGGCTATTACATTCTTCCACTCGACTGGACTGATTCCCAAGTTGTGCCTATAAAACCAGAGCATTTAGCTGAGTGGCGGCGTTTTGCTGCGACTCTCACCAATTGGCAGATACTGCTGTCGGGGGCACGTTCATGACTCCCGCATTTGCCGTCGTCGGCCACCCAAATAAGGGCAAGTCATCCATTTTTGCTGCGACTCTCACCAATTGGCAGATACTGCTGACAGGGGCACATTCATG
>JBLGBD010000047.1:0-21741 GCA_047617585.1 Pseudohongiellaceae bacterium
TGCTGAAGTTGATGCTAACCTAGGCTATCAGCTTGAAGTTGACCTTGAAAAACAACAGATCATCAAGCCTGATGGCAGTACACTTGAATTCGCAGTAGATACGTTTCGTAAGCACTGTTTACTCAACGGTTTGGACGATATTGGCCTGACTCTGGAAGAGTCGGACACGATTGCTAAATTCGAAACCCAGTGGCGTCAATCCTCTCCTTGGTATTTCACGACCGCCTCTTAGTTGTGCAAACTAACCCAACATCGGGTAGTCAACTAAGAAAGTAGCAAAAACAAACCCAATCAAAAAGTTAGGTTTGCTCATAACGCAGGCAAGCCACGGCCAAGAGAATTAAAATGAATCAATACAATGTAGTAATTGTGGGAGCGACTGGTGCGGTAGGTGAAGCGCTGATCGAAATCTTAGAAAAACGAAATTTTCCGGTAGGGGAATTATACCTGTTAGCCAGCGAGCGATCAGCCGGCACGAGACTTATGTTTAAAGGTAAAGGTATCAAAGTCACTAATCTCGCTGACTTCGATTTTAGCAAAGCCCAGATCGGCTTGTTTTCTGCTGGGGGCAGTATATCCGAGGAATACGCGCCAAAAGCGGCAGCAGCAGGCTGTATCGTCATTGATAATACCTCTCACTTTCGTTACGACGATGACATCCCCTTGGTTGTGCCTGAGGTAAACCCTAGAGACATTGCCAAATATACCAATAGAAACATTATCGCTAACCCTAACTGCTCCACTATTGGCATGTTAGTGGCATTAAAGCCAATCCATGATGCGGTCGGTATTACCCGCATTTGTGTTGCTACTTATCAAGCTGTATCTGGCACAGGTAAGAAGGGTATGGATGAGTTGGCTAAGCAAACAGCTGAATTACTTAATGGTCGAGAAGCAATAGCTGAGGTTTATCCAAGACAGATAGCGTTTAACGTGCTGCCGCAAATAGACAAGTTTATGGACAACGGCTATACCAAAGAAGAAATGAAGATGAGCTGGGAAACCAAGAAAATCTTCGGTGATGAGAGTATTGCGGTAAGTGCCACTTGTGTTCGAGTTCCCGTATTCTATGGCCATTCTGAAGCAGTGCAGATCGAAACTAGCAAGCCCATAAGCGCCGAAGATGCCAAGCTTCTGCTTGAAAATGCACCCGGTATCACTGTAATTGATGAGCATAAAGATGGCTGCTATCCCACTGCAGTGCACGATTCTGCGGGCCAGGACTCAGTTTTCGTAGGCAGAATCCGGCAGGATATCTCATTAAGCAATGGCTTAAGCCTGTGGGTAGTTTCTGACAACGTTCGTAAAGGAGCGGCTCTTAACTCTATTCAAATTGCTGAAGAGTTGATAAAAACCTATTTATAATGAATACTTGCGCTCGGTAGCGGAGAAACTGTATTAATATTAGGAGTCTCCGCTGCTGGCCCTTTTTCAAATTTATTAAAGGGGTTCGGAGAGTGTACGGACTAGACTTCCGTGGTCAGTAAAGGAAGCGATTGTTCCCGATTCTAAATGGACGGGTTATTTGGGGCGAATTAAGAGAGTTTTAGAGACATGCTACGTAAGTCCGCTGCCATTTTGGCTCTGCTTTTAACTTGTTTTGTTCCCCCTGCATCCGCATTGGGCCTTGGTTCAGTCACTGTTGAATCCAATTTAAATCAGCCGCTTAGGGTGAGGATTGAAGTTCTTCAGTTAGGTGATACGCGCTTAAACGATGTCCGCATTCAAGTAGCGACCCCAGAAGACTTTATTCGCTTCGGGATTGAACGTGCCACTTTCTTAAACAATATCCGCTTTCAGACTGAATCCACGGCAGGCGGCGACTTTGTCCTGCTCACTACCAATCAAATAGTTCGCGAGCCGTATCTCAGCTTTATCCTTGAAACGCGCTGGAGCAATGGCCGGCTACTCAGCGAACACACCATTTTACTTGATCTGCCAGTTTTTCAAAATCCTACGGCAGTGGCGCCAGCGCCGGTTCGCGCGCCAATCAGCGCTATCCTGGCTGCGCCTACACCAGCCAACACGGCAGACTCGCCACGGCCGCAAAGCCAGAGTCAGAGTCAGTCTAGGGAGCCCAGCCAATCTGTCCAGCCAATTCTTGAGCCCGAGGTTATTAGTGCGCCAGCGACTTCGGGGGCAGAGCAAGCCCCCCCAGCTTCTGATGACGCTGCGCCGGCAGAACAGCTGCAGCCGCTAGCACAAACCCAAGAAGTAGATAGCGAAACCGCAGATGCGATTGAAACTGAAGTCGCTGAGACCGAAACCGCGGCTTCGCAACTTAGTGAACCAGAACCTGTTGTACCGGAACAGGTTGAGCCAGAAGAAACAGTCGAGGCGAGCGCGCAAGAGGCAATTCCAGAGCCCCAGGAAGCCGCTGAGCCGGTTGCCGAGGAACTAGTTCCCGAGGCGCAAAGCATCACCAGCAGCGACTCAGAGACCCTCTCAGATATCGCTTTACGAGTGCGTCCTAACCAAAGCGTAAGCGTTCAGCAAACCATGCTAGCCATACAGGAATTAAACCCAGACGCATTTATTGGCGGCAATATTAACCGTCTTCGCAGTGGGCAGGTTTTAACTGTGCCCTCCTTGGCGGACATTCAAGCTATTGACCAGCGTCAAGCTATTGATGAAGTGGCGAGACAGAACCGCCAAATAGCGCAAGTTGATGTGCAGCCCCTAGCTGCGCCTGCTAACGCAGCGCCGACTCAGGAGCCCGCCAATGGACAGCTGAGTGTTGTTACTGGCGAGGCAGATTCAGAGGAGCCAGCAGACGGTTCGTCTAGTAGCGATTTAGATCGTCGTATCGCCGAGTTGGAAACCCAATTAGCACTGCGCGAAGAAGAAGCTGACCGGGCGCGTTTGGAAAAAGAAGAGATGCAGTCTCGGCTAGCCGAGCTTGACCAGCAGATTGCGGCCGCACAGGAGATCATCCGCCTACAGGATCTCCAGCTGGCTCAATTACAGCAATCATTTGCTGATGCTGCCGCGGAAGCGGAATTGGCCGCGCAGCAAGCAGCGGCTATAGCACAGCTTGATGTGCCAGAAACACCGATTCGCCAGCCAAGTCTGCTGGATACTTTATTAAGCAACTCCATGTTGCTTATTGCTGCTGCCGTTGTACTGGTTGTTGGTTTAGTGATGTTTCTACTTCGCCGTAATAAATCGGCCGATTCGGCAGACGAACAGTTAGACGAACTAGACGAAGAAGAGTTTAGTGGCGTTACTGACAAGAAACAACGCGATGGCAATAAAGAAGAATCCGGCTCGGAGTTTCAAGATTACAACGATGCGGACTTAGACAGTGAGTTGGATGACATCCTAAGCGTTGGTTCTGATGCCAAGGGTAAAGCGCCTCGAAAACAGCCAGATGTTCTGTTGGACACAACTAATGTCGAAGACGTCTGCGCACAGGCTGATAGCCTTCTTGCTCAAGATAATGTGAAGCAGGCTGAAAATTTAGTCCGCGCCGCTATTGAAGAGAACCCTCAGAACGATCAGCTTTCTCTAAAACTTCTTGCTGTCATAGCTGCCAAAGGCGACCTTTCTGCTTTTGAGATGCTGGCGGACGAGCTTCACTCCCTGCAAGATCCTGCAATAGACAAAGAGGTCAACGCGCTGCGTTCTGATCTTGCAATAGATGGCGCAAAAACAGCCACATTCACAGGCAAGACTGCAAGCGCTTCACAGCAAGACAAAGATGACACCGCGTCGTTCCTAGACGATCTAGGTATCGACCTTGACGCATTTGGAGACGACTCGTTTGAGCTTGCAGATGACCCCGAACCTGAGGCCAAGCCTGCTTCCAAACAACAAAGTATCTCATTTGCAGACTTGCCTGACGATCCAGAGCCTGAAGATATGGATATCACTTTTGACTTTGCAGACGACCCAGTTCAAGAGCAAAGTGAAGAGTCTGTAGAGCTAGATTTAGAGTCATTAACGGACTCCGAGGTTCTCCTAACGCCTGTTGCGGCAGATTCGGATGATGTAAGTAGTGCTGACAGCCTCGAAACCTTAGATTTTGATGAAGAAAATGACGAGGCCGCGGTTTTATCGACCGGCGCTAGCAAAGATGCCGTCGAGTTAGAAATCGATACGTTGGACTTTGATAGTCCAAGCGCAGCTGAAGAAAATGTCGAGCCTAGCCCTGTTGAGGAAGACTTGGAGTTAGAAACCTTTGAGTTTGATGCGCCGCTGGCCCCCAGCAACGACACGCCGGCAGAACCGGAGCCTGAACCTGATTTAGCTGATGAAAATGGGTTGGACTTCGATTTTGACAAGAGCGAATTGGAGCCTGCGCCCCAGGCAAGGGAGTCTGATGAAGAGCTCGAGACATTTGATTTTGATCTCAAGACATCGACCGACACAGTTGTGGAAAAGACCGACAGCGAGGAAATTAGCTTTGATCTTGATGAAGAGGTTGAGTTAGACGAGCCAGTTACGAAGGTAGCACCGAGTGATGCAACCGTTGTTGAACCTCAAACATCGAGTAAAGACTTCGATTTCGATCTCAGTGAGTTAGAAGTCGACCCGGACGATGTTGAAGAAGATTTGGAAATTTCATTAACCGATGACGACTTCCTGGATTTAGGTGAAGACGAAGATCCTTTAGAGGTCTCGACAGAGCCTGACGATGAGGATGACCTTATCGAATTCGATTTTGATGACGAGCTGCCTGCGAGCCAGCCAGTCACAGCGAGTGACGGGTCGTCATTAGACGATGATGACCTGAACTTTCTGACCGACGACGACGATGAAAAAATCGACGTAAGCGCGATCAGCATAGATGATAATGACGATGACACCTATGCGATGTCTGATGAAGATGAAACTGCAACGAAACTTGAGCTGGCATATGCCTATCAGAAAATGGGCGACGCTGAAGGAGCTAAAGAAATCCTTCAAGAAGTCATCAGGGAAGGCACTGAGAGCCAAGTTAAGGAAGCTAATGTCTTAATAAAAACTATTGAGAATAGCATCGACTGATAACCTGTATTGCTAGGCGGTTTACCGGTAAGTCTAAAGCTTACATAAGGTGTAAGCTCGCCGTATCTCCTAACTTGAATCAAGACCCAATGACTGTGGCTTCAACCCGAATAGCGCTAAAGCTCGAATATAACGGTGCTGCCTTTTCCGGTTGGCAAAAGCAACTATCACCAGCACTGGCCACAGTTCAACGAAATCTTGAAACTGCATTGGGTAAAATTGCCGACTGTAATATTAATGTGGTTTGCGCGGGTCGGACTGACTCCAATGTCCATGCAACAAGCCAAGTAGTGCACTTTGATACTCCGGTTGATCGCGGGCCTAAGGCATGGCGAGATGGCGTAAATAGCCTAGTTGGTGATTCTATCCGGGTGACTGACAGCGCGGTTGTTGATGAGGGGTTCCACGCTAGATTCTCAGCTACATTTCGTCGTTATAACTACATAATCCATCAGCGCAAAACTCGCTCGCCATTTTTAGCAACCCTAGCCACTCACTGCACCAAGAATCTCGACCTTGTCGCCATGCAGGAGGCCGCCCAGCATCTGCTAGGCGAGCAAGACTTTTCGGCCTTCAGGGCGGCAGGTTGCCAATCGCGAACGTCAATGCGCAACATTCTTTTCGCGTCGTTTGCACACAGCGGCGACAAAATCGTTTTCGATGTTCAAGCCAACGCATTTTTGCAGCACATGGTAAGAAATATCATGGGCTCTTTGTTAGAAATAGGGCAGGGGAATCAATCGTCTGACTGGATTGGGCAGCTACTTGCGGGTAAAGATCGGACTAAATCCGCAATGACAGCGCCTCCGCAAGGACTCTATCTCGTGGAAGTCGGATATCCCGAGCCTTACAAAGCGCTAGGGCAGAAGGTATTGCCTGCAATTTTATGCGCTACACAATAGTCGGCGCCCGCTGATTTTGCTAAACTACGCCCTTTGCTTCCTCCCTAATTATGCACAAACACTGGATTAAGATCTGCGGCATCACTCGCGCTAAGGATGCCATGGCGTCCTCAGATTTAGGCGTGGACGCAATAGGCCTGGTTTTTTACCCACCCAGCCCGCGAGCGGTTGTCATCGACAATGTAGCTGAGATGGTACGCGGGATTTCAGCGAGCGTTTCGGTAGTCGCTTTGTTTGTGAATCCGACAGCCAGCGAAGTCAATCGGGTGGTGGATAGCGGATATATCGATTTGCTGCAATTCCACGGATCGGAGAGTGAAGAGTTTTGCTGTTCATTTGATATTCCGTATATTAAGGCGTTTCGAGTTGGGTTTGATGCTGATCTGCAACATGCAATTAAAGCGTATCCCTCAGCTGAGTTAATTCTCTTGGATAGCTATAACGAAACGGCGCTAGGTGGCACTGGACATGTGTTTGATTGGGAAAGAGTGCCAGCAATTAGTGACAGTTCGCTTTCAAAATTAGTTCTCGCAGGCGGACTAAGTCCCGATAATATAGCTACCGCTATTGCACAGGCGCGGCCCTATGGAGTTGATGTCAGCACCGGTGTTGAATCGAGTCCAGGCATAAAAGATCGCGCCCTGATTAAAAAATTCATTGAAGGAGTACGCAGTGTCTCAAGCTGAGGTAGAAATAAATCAATTCGATGGGCCAGATGCGTCTGGCCATTTTGGTCCCTATGGTGGCATTTTTGTCGGCGAAACTTTAATTAATGCAGTTGAAGAATTAGCCCAAGTTTACGCTGAGCTATCTAAGAGCCCTGAGTTTTGGAAGCAATATGATTATGACCTAAAACATTTCGTGGGTCGGCCGTCACCGCTTTATTTTGCCCAGCGCATGACCGATGCCTGCGGCGGTGCGCAGATATACCTCAAGCGTGAAGATTTAAATCATACTGGTGCCCACAAAGTAAACAATACCATTGGCCAGGGATTACTCGCCAAGCATATGGGGAAGACTAGAATTATCGCCGAAACAGGCGCCGGTCAACATGGAGTAGCGACAGCGACGGTTGCTGCTCGTATGGGACTTGAGTGCCATGTTTATATGGGTGCTGAAGACATTATTCGGCAGGCGCCCAATGTGTATCGGATGAAGCTTTTAGGTGCCAATGTTGTGTCTGTTCAATCTGGTTCGCGCACACTCAAAGATGCGATGAATGAGGCTCTCCGTGACTGGGCAACCAATGTGGACAATACTTACTACATTATTGGCACCGTTGCAGGACCACACCCGTACCCTCGGCTGGTTCGAGACTTTCAATGCATTATTGGCAGAGAGACCAAGGAACAGAGTCTTGAGCAGATAGGCAGGCTACCCGATGCGCTTGTGGCCTGTGTTGGCGGTGGGTCAAACGCTATAGGTATGTTCCATCCTTTCCTGCACGACACCTCGGTTGCGATGTACGGGGTTGAAGCTGGCGGCCACGGAATTCATACTAATCAGCACGCGGCGCCTCTAACCTCTAATGCGAAACCTGGCGTTTTGCATGGCAATCGCACCTATTTGATGGCCAGTGAAGATGGTCAAATTATGGAGACTCACTCCATCTCCGCTGGCCTTGACTACCCTGGGGTTGGCCCGGAACATTCTTGGTTGAAAGACATTAAACGGGTTAATTACGTGGCCGCCACGGATAAAGAGGCGATGGCTGCATTTCACAAGATGACTCGGTTAGAAGGTATTATCCCGGCATTGGAAACTAGCCATGCTGTGGCTTATGCTATGGATTTGGCCAGTCGAATGGATAAATCACAAACCATCGTCATTAATGTATCTGGGCGGGGTGATAAAGACATAGGAACGGTCGCCAAACTTGAAGGAATTACCCTGTAAAGACTATGAGTAGAATTTCATCACAGATAGCTGCAGCACAAGCAGTGAAGCGCAAGCTTCTCATCCCTTATTTGGTCGCTGGCGATCCAAATTTTGACTTAACCCTCAAGCTGATGCATCAGCTGGTTGCCGATGGAGCCGATATCATTGAGCTAGGGATGGCATTCAGCGACCCCTCTTCAGATGGACCAGTAATCCAACAGGGCGCAGAGAGAGCGTTGGCAAACGGGTCAAGCCTCAATAAAGTCTTGGACTTGGTTGCCCAGTTTCGTCAGTCCGACAATGCAACCCCAATTGTATTGATGGGCTACCTGAACCCTGTGGAAATAATGGGCTATGAAAAATTCGTGGCTAGGGCCAAAGTTTGCGGAGTGGATGGAGTACTGCTAGTTGATATGCCGCCTTCCGAATCAACCCAGCTGCATAAAATGCTCAGAGAGTCTGAGATCGACACCATCTATTTAGTGGCACCAACAACGTCTGACGCTAGGGCCAAGAGTATAGTTGCTCATTCCAGTGGTTATTTGTACTACGTGTCACTGAAAGGAGTGACTGGAGCAGCGTTTACTGACTATGCCTCTGTTAGCGCGAGTATCGATAAACTGCGCAAGCTCACCGAACTGCCTATTGTTGTAGGTTTTGGGATCAAAGATCCCCAGAGTGCGGCGGCTATGGCAGTAAATGCTGATGGTGTTGTTATCGGGAGTGCGCTAGTCTCTGAAATTGCTAAAATCCCAGCTGGAACGGGTGTGGATGATTTTCATCCTCAGGCAACCACCGCTATGATTGCCCTGGTTCGAAAGAAGCTGGACACGTTAAATTAAATTTAAACTACTACAAATATAGAACAGGGTACCGCTTTGAGCTGGATCGATAAAATTCTACCGTCAATTTCAACCACGAGTACGGATGTTAAAAAGAAATTTGCCGTCCCTGAGGGCGTATGGAAAAAATGCCCGCGCTGTGATGCTATGTTGTATCAAAAGTCGCTATCTGAGAACCACGATGTTTGCCCGAAATGCGACCATCACATGCGAATTACGGCAAGGCGGCGTTTGGAGCTGTTTCTCGATGCCAAGGGGCAAAAAGAGCTGGACGCCGATCTTGTACCAGTGGATTTACTCAAGTTCAAAGATCTTAAAAAATACAAAGACCGTCTAAGTGCCGCCCAAAAAAGCACCGGCGAAAAAGACGCGCTAATAGTCCTTAAAGGTTCTATTAACTCGGTTCCAGCAGTGGTAGCCGCGTTTGAATTTGGCTTTATCGGTGGCTCAATGGGGGCTGTTGTCGGCGAAAAGTTCGTGCGAGCTGTCAATACCTGCATCAAAGAAGGTCTACCGTTGGTATGCTTTTCCACCAGTGGCGGGGCAAGAATGCAGGAAGCATTAATTTCTTTGATGCAAATGGCAAAAACATCAGCGGCGCTCGAGAAGCTGCGCTCGAAGGGCTTGCCCTATATTTCTATCATGGTTGATCCTGTCTACGGTGGTGTGTCTGCGAGCCTCGCGATGCTGGGTGACATCAATATTGCAGAACCTAATGCGTTAGTAGGGTTTACTGGACCTGATGTAATCAGACAGACAGTAAGAGTGAAGTTGCCAGAAGGGTTTCAGCGCAGTGAGTTTTTGCTTGAGCATGGTGCTATCGACATGATCGTTCACCGCCGCGACTTGGTTGGCAAAGTTGCCTCATTGCTTTCTAAGCTCATGCACTTGGACACCCCGGCGGTTGTTCAGCCACAGATCATTTCCAAAGTGATCGCAGTCGATGAAGATCCCAGCAAACACAAAGGCGACGAGGCTAACTAAGCCAGCAGTGAGCAAAAACTTAGTACAATGGCTCGAATTTATCTCCGCGGTTCATCCGAGGGAAATCGAACTTGGGCTTGAGCGAGTTGCTAGTGTTGCCAAGCGCCTAGACGTTTTAAAACCGGCCTCCACAGTTATCACTGTTGCTGGCACCAACGGTAAAGGTTCTACGGTTGCGGCGCTAGAAGCCATGCTGTTGGCTGGCGATAAAACCGTAGGCGCGTTTACCTCCCCCCACATCCACCTTTTTAATGAACGTATTCGCATCGCTGGCAAAGATCTGGCCGATGCGGAGATTTGCCGTGCGTTTGAGCTCATCGAGCTTCATCGCGACGGTATTAGCCTCAGCTATTTTGAATTTTCCACCCTAGCAGCGCTTATTTTGTTCAAACAGGCGGAGGTCGACATTGGCGTTCTTGAAGTAGGTCTAGGAGGGCGCTTGGACTCGGTAAATATCGTTGATGCTGATATTGCGGTGATCACCAGCATCAGTTTAGATCATCAAGACTGGCTCGGTTCCGACATAGAGGTTATCGGTTTTGAAAAAGCGGGGATTATGCGGGAGGGCAAGCCGGTAGTGTTGGCCAATTCGCAAATGCCCCAAAGTATTTTAAACAGGGCGCGGCAGCTGAATTCTAAGGTGTATCAGCTAGGCAAGGAATTTAGCTTCCAGCTAGAGCCGCCGCCAAGCCTATGCTGGGCTTGGCAGGGCACAAGTTTGACGGGCAAGGCGATCCGAAAAGGCCAGTTTCAGGCTTCGCAATTGCACTATGGCTCTGTGTCGGCGTCCATGCAGGTGCTCGAACTGCTAAACTATCCTCTCGATGACGAAAAATTGAACAATGCGGTGGGATCGCTGCGCTTAGCTGGCCGTTTCGAGCCAAGAATTGATTTGGCAAGCGGTGCATCGTTGATCCTCGACGTGGCTCATAATCCAGCAGCGGCGGCAGATCTCAATAGTCGATTAGAGGCTCTACGGGACACTTTACCTAAAAACGCGCGCTTGATTGGAGTTCTTGCTGTGCTAAGCGATAAAGATATCGAAGGTATTGTGGTTTCATTATTATCCACTGTCGATATCTGGTATATTGCGCAAGTCGAAGGTGCGAGAAGAATGCCCGTTGAGCGAGCCATGTCACGCTTGAGAGATGCCTGCCCCGGGACTGCATTTACCGCCTTCAACTCAGTTGAGAGCGCGTATGCGCAAGCTTGCTCCGAAGCAGCTTCAACTGATCAAGTAGTGGTGGCAGGTTCATTCCACACAGTTTCATGCATTCGAGAACTTTCAAGAGAGCCGTAGATTGCAACAGGCAACCAAACAACGAATTGTTGGGTCCATCGTATTAATCGCCTTGGCACTTATATTTCTGCCAATTGTGTTTGACGGTCAAGGCAGTTATGACACTCAAATTGCCAGCCGAATTCCTGATGTCCCCATTATAAAGCCATTTTCGATTTCCCAGCCATCACGTCCTGTGATTCAATCCAATCAGCCAGATTTCGACGCGCAGTCGGTAGTGACTGAGCCCATAGCTGACCCAAGTCCGGGGCAACCCGAGCTTGACGCAGGGGCGGTCAGCGAAAGCCTTCAAGAGACTGTAGCGGCAGTCGTTACCTCTGAGCCCGCTTACGTTAGAACCGCACCTGAACTTGGTCCTGACGGCCTGCCTACTGGCTGGAGCGTTAGGCTAGCTACTTTTTCAGATAACGACAATGCGACCACATTGTTGGATCGTTTGTTAGACGCGGGCTATAAAGGCTACTCAAGGGCACTGAAACGAGAACAGGGCGAGTTGACTGCAGTTTATGTGGGGCCATGGTTAGACAGAGCGCGGGTGGATCAAACCTTGCAAGAGCTTCAATCTCAGTTCAATTTGGCGGGTATCGTCGAGCGCTACACCATTGAACCCTTGTAACTTGGCGCAAAGGCCCAATTAATGAACGAAGTAGACGCAGTGATTTTGGTCGTAATTGGGCTATCCTGCTTGTTTGGACTCTGGCGGGGCTTGATAAAAGAGGTTTTATCATTAGTGACATGGGTCGCAGCATTGGCCCTAGCACGCTTGTACAGTGATGATCTCGGTGCGCTGTTGACTAACCTGATTGCCAATGAAGCCGCGAGACTAGTCGCTGCTTTTGCACTCATATTCGTTGTCGTTATGATGCTTGGCACCTTAATAAATCACTTGCTCTCTAAATTACTCACTATTACCGGCTTGAAGATTGCTGATCGTATTTTTGGTGGGGTGTTTGGTATTGCCAGAGGGACAGTAATCATCATAGTAATTCTTTTTATCGTCGGGCCTTTTGTTAATGAGCAGGAGCGCTGGCAACAGTCGCAACTCATACCCTATGGCTTACAATTAATAGACTATACACAAGGCTACATCGGCGTTTCTGATGTAGGCAACGAACTTCAACCTGAAATTTAACTAAGACGGAGCGAACCATGTGTGGATTAGTTGGTGTAGTTACTAGCCGTGAAGTAGGCGTGTGCCTTTATGACACGCTCACAGTACTACAGCACAGGGGGCAAGATGCAGCTGGGATAATGACTTGTGATAACGGCAAGCTAAACCTTAGAAAGGACAACGGTTTGGTCAAAGACGTATTTAGTACTCGTCATATGCGCCGTCTGACCGGTCAAATGGGAATAGGCCATGTTCGCTATCCTACTGCCGGCAGTTCGAGTCCAGCTTTGGCGCAACCTTTTTATGTCAATGCTCCCTATGGTATTTCACTGGCTCACAACGGTAATCTGACTAACACAGCAGAGCTCACCAGAGATCTGTTTGAAGAAGACCTGCGGTACATGAACACGGATTCAGATTCCGAGGTGCTGCTGAATGTATTCGCCCATGAGCTTCGGCTGCAGGCAAAAATCAAACCGCAGGCTGAAGACATCTTTGCTGCGGTTGCTGGCGTTAACAAGCGCTGCCGAGGCGGTTACGTGGCAGTGGTAATGATTACAGGGTACGGGATTGTTGGGTTTAGAGATCCCAATGGGATACGTCCCTTAGTATTCGGTTCTAGGCGCAAAAAAGGCGGCGGCAAAGAATACATGATTGCCTCGGAAAGCGTGGCTTTAGACTCTCAAGGCTTCGAGCTAGAAAGAGATGTGGCCCCAGGGGAAGCTGTCTATATCGATATAGATAATAATATTCATACTCAGGTATGTGGAGAGACAGGGCTGCATACCCCGTGTATTTTTGAGCACGTTTACTTCGCCAGGCCAGACTCATTAATGGATGGCATTTCAGTGTATAAAGCGCGCCTGAGAATGGGTGAAAAGCTGGGCGATAAGCTGCTTGCAATGCGCCCTGATCACGATATCGATGTTGTTATTCCAATTCCTGATACGAGCCGCACCTCGGCGCTGGAGTTGGCGAATCGGTTAGGCATTAAGTACCGGGAAGGCTTTGTTAAAAACCGTTACATCGGCAGAACATTTATCATGCCAGGTCAACAGCAGCGCAAAAAATCGGTGAAGCAAAAACTCAATGCAATTGATTTGGAATTTAGAGGTAAAACCGTGTTGCTAGTGGATGACTCCATTGTTCGCGGCACAACCTGCAGACAGATTATTCAGATGGCTCGTGAAGCGGGCGCTAACAAAGTATATTTCGCCTCGGCTGCGCCGGCGATTCGCCATCCCAATGTCTATGGTATCGATATGCCAGCAGCCTCGGAGTTAATTGCTGCCGGCAAAACGGATCAAGAAGTTCAAGAACTCATCGGTGCCGATTGGCTCATCTATCAAGATTTGGAAGACCTGATTTCTGCCGCCAAAGAGGGAAATCCGAGCATCGTAAAATTTGAATGCTCGGTGTTCGACGGCCACTATGTGACCGGGGATGTTGATCAGCTGTATTTGAAACGATTGGAATTCGATCGCAGTGACCAAGCTAAGAAATCAAAGCGGAAAAAGTCTCAGTCAAAGCAGCAAAATTTAGTGGCTGATTTTCACAATGACTCCTAAGGCCGCTTATTTATGACGGTTGCTGTTGCGGCGACCTTACCAAAAATTTTTGATGAATACTGTGAATTAAATGTACTCACTAGACTCTAAAAAAACAGCCGACAGTAAGGGCGCATTCCAAGAGAAGGCTTATTACGATAAGGTTCAGCTAGCGATTAATGAAGTGAGCAAGGCCTTACTTGGGAAAGAACACCAAATACGCTTAGCCCTGTGCTGCTTGTTTTCTGGAGGTCATCTTTTAATTGAAGATCTACCGGGCATGGGTAAAACCACTTTGTCGTACGCGCTAGCCAAGGCCCTTGGCTTGGACTTTAATAGAATACAGTTCACCAGCGATTTACTGCCTGCAGATATTCTTGGCATCTCTATTTTCAACCAAGCCAATGCAAGCTTTCAGTTTCACCCCGGGCCGATATTTAGTCAGCTAGTACTTGCCGATGAAATCAATCGCACGACCCCTAAAACGCAAAGCGCACTGCTAGAAGCAATGGAGGAACGGCAGGTAACAGTGGATGGTGAAACTAGGGCGCTGCCCGATCCTTTTTTTGTTATCGCCACGCAAAACCCAGTCTCCCTTTCGGGCACCTATCCTTTGCCTGAGTCCCAGTTAGATCGATTTTTAATGCGCCTGCATTTAGGCTATCCAGATCAAAAAGCTGAGCGGGCGCTACTGGAAATGTCCACTGAGCGAGGCAAAGTTGAAGCGGTAAGACAGTGTTTAAGTATGGCGGAAATCGAACAGTTCAGAAAAAAATCGGCAGAGGTGGTTGCCAGTGAGTCACTGTTGGATTACGCCCAACGCCTGATTGCATTTACCCGGCAGATGGAAGATGCACACTTCGGGCTATCTCCAAGAGGGAGTATAGCGATGATGCGCGCTGCTAAAACCTGGGCGTTAATGTCGGGTCGCAATCATGTGGTGCCGGAAGATTTACAGGCGATTTTACCAGCCGTTGTAGAACACAGGCTTAGAACCAGTATTGATGAAGACGGTCGCAGCGGGGCATCGGCGGTGCAGCGGATGCTCAATGAAGTTGATGTCATCAAATAGCGGCGTTAGTCGCTAGCACAAGCAAAGGCTGACAATGAACCTAGCATTCGGAAGTCTCCGCACCACACTAAAATCCAGATTCGATGCTTGGCTTGCAGCCAGAGTGCCACCGAAAAAAACAACAACCCTCAATCGCCGCATTATCTATATCCTACCAACTGGCAATGGCCTAATGTTTGTGCTCGCGTCGGCCTTGGTGTTTATCGCCGCGATAAACTATGCGGTTAGCCTAGCATTTGGCTTAGCGTTTTTAATGATTAGCATTTTTATACTCGCCATTTTGTATAGTTTCAACAATCTTAATCGGCTGCAGTTAACCGGCCTTGCAGCAAGCCCAGTATTTTGCGGCGAGCAGGCAGGGTATCAGCTGCTGCTTACCCGCAGTAAAAACCGCCACCACGAAGCCTTGGAATTCAATTTTCCCAATTGCCACAGTTCTCATGCTGATCTTTTCGACAATGATCAGTTAACAATTACTGTATTCACTGATACCCATAGCCGGGGTTTAGTTAGAGCACCGCTGTTAAAAATTACCACGTTCTTCCCGTTAGGGCTTTGTCGTGCATGGTCTGTTGTGGATTTAGATATGCATTGCTTGGTGTACCCAAAGCCCATGCCATTTACTATGACGCAGTTCAGTGGCGGCTCATCGGGAAACGACGATACTGCCATTAGCGTCAGCGGCAGTGAGGATTTTTATGGGTTAAGAAGCTACGTGCCAGGGGACTCATTAAAGCAAGTGGCTTGGAAAAATGTAGCCCGTGGCCAAGGCATGCAGCTAAAACAGTTTGTTGACTATGTCGATAGTCAAGTTTGGTTGGACTGGGACATGTTCTATGGCTTTAGTGTTGAAGATCGACTGGGCAGACTCTGTTACTGCGTACTTCAGCTAAGTAAAAAAGGCAGCCCGTTTGGATTAAAAATGCCTGGGGTTGAAATAAAACCGGCGATTGGCGTTGAACATCGAAACAAAATGCTTAAAGCCTTAGCGCTACATCAGCTGGAGTATTGACGAGCATGTATATCAGCTATCAAATTCCCCGCGCTGCTCTGGTTTGGATTTTAGTGTCGGTAGCTGCAGTGATGCTACCGCAAAGTCTTAGAATGCCCCTGTGGATTTCAGCTATTGCCGCGTTGTGCATCGTTTGGCGTATCCTCATTCACACCGGTAAGCTCAATTACCCAGGTCGTGCAGTACGAGTTTTGGTTGTGATTTTCACCCTGGTAGTATCAGTTTCTCAAATGCGAAACATAGGTATCGGGCTAGATAGCGCGGCGGCTCTGTTGACGTTGGGGTTTGTTTTTAAGCTGATTGAAATGCAGCAAAAACGCGATATCTATGTCGTGATCTGCCTGTGCTTTGTAATGTCTATGGTGGGCTTTCTCTACTCCCAAAGTGTTTTATCAACACTCTATATTTTGCTGTGCATTCTGGCGATTGTCAGCGCAATGATCGCGCTGAACCGCTCACCTAGGCAGAGTGATCACTTGCGAACCTCAAAAATGGCTGGCCTAATTATGCTGCAAGCCTTGCCCCTCACTGTCGTGCTGTTCGTTGTTTTCCCTCGGATTGCGCCGCTGTGGGCTGTTCCTATTCAAAGTACAGGCAACACCACGGGCGTCAATGACGAGATGTCGCCAGGGGATATCAGCCGATTGGGTCGCTCAGGTGATTTGGCCTTCAGGGTTCAATTTGAGGGTGCCGAACCATTGAACCATGAGCAGCTATATTGGCGCGGATTGGTGCTGTCTGAGTTCGACGGTACAACCTGGCGTAGAGGTCGTTCACGGTCGGCTTTTTCCGTAGCGACCGCAAAAGCGGATATGCAGATGCAGTGGAATGGCCGCATTGAAAAGCTCAATGAGCCTATTAAATATAACGTCATTTTAGAACCTACCCAGAAACCATGGCTTTATGGTTTGCATCTCGCCGAATCATTTAATGAAAAAATGTTTCAAAGTCGGAATTTCGAACTGTTTAATGATGGCCTGGTTACTCAGAGAAAGAGTTATGATCTGCAGTCGTATTTAAGCAGCCGGACTGATGTTCAGTTATTTGATAGTGCTAGGGAGCAAGCGCTGGAACTTCCTGCAAGCGGCAATGCTCGTAGCCAAGAGTTTGCGCGGTCACTGCGAGCGTCGCTGGCGACTGATCAAGATTATGCCTTAGCGGTGTTGGCGTATTTTGCTCAAAATGAGTTTTACTACAGCCTTAACCCCCCGCTATTGGGTGACGATAGAATCGATGAGTTTTTGTTCGAGTCCCTAGAGGGTTTTTGCGAGCATTATGCGAGCACCTTCACCTATCTTATGCGGGCGGCTGGAATACCGGCACGTGTCGTCATCGGATACCAAGGTGCCGAATATAATCCTTTCGAAAACTATTTTATGGTCTACCAATACAATGCCCATGCTTGGAGTGAGGTGTGGATTGAGGGCCGAGGTTGGGTGCGATTTGATCCAACAGGCGCTGTTTCTCCTGACCGCATAAGTCTCGGGGTTGAAGCGGCTTTGCGTGATGATCCAGCGTTTATGCAAGAGTCGCTTTTTTCCACGAGCGCACTAGGTCGTCTCGATTGGATTAGAACCTTAAGACTAAGACTCGATGCCATAGAATATGAATGGAATCGGCGTGTCGTTAATTATGATGAAGATGTACAGTTTGAATTTTTTGAGAAACTGTTTGGCCAAGTAACCGAGCAAAAAATTCTGATGTTACTTATGGGCTTAGCCTCGATAGCCATTCTTGCAGTTGCTCTGTCGGTGATTCGTATTGAATTCGGTTCGCGCCAAGACCCAATTAACAAACAATATGCAAGACTCAGCAAGGAGTTGGCAAAGGTAGGCTTGCATAGGCTGATGGGAGAAGGGCCGCTTGACTATCGCGATAGAGTAGCAAGGAGTAGACCCGAGCTAAAACTTGTCATGAGCGAACTTACAGCTGCCTATATAGACGCCGTGTACAAAAGCAAAGCGGTTCCCAATGACAAGCTGGATAAGGCTGTCGCAAGTTTAAGGCAAGGGGTTAAAAACATTAAAGCTGACCTGTTCAAAAAGCCTTCTCATTCGAGCTGAAATCCTTAGCAGTAAATGAAAGCCATTTAGCCGCCAGATAGCTTTACAGTATGCAAAGGCTCTAGTGTTGTTTTTAGCAATGCACGGTGGTCACCTTGGATTTCAATCACTCCCCCTTTAACCGTGCCACCTGACCCGCAAATTGCTTTTAGCCGTTTGGCCATCAACTTGAGTTCCTCGACTGGCAAATCGAAGCCGGTAACTAAGGTGACACCTTTGCCTTTTCTGCCTTTAGTTTCAAGCGCTAAGCGGACAATGCCATCACTAGGGGGCTTTGCTCGCGCCTTGTCAGCGCAGCGGCATTTGTGCAGGGTTTTGCCGCAGGCGCTACATAAATTGTTTCCCGCGGAAGAGTAGACCAAGCGAGAATTTGCGGGCACGGTAGTTTAAGTCCGGTAGAGAGGAGGCAGCGCGTATTTTTTCTCTTGTGCGCTGACTTTAAGCTGCTGATTTTTTGTCGCTCGTAGTTGTTGAACTATTGTGAGTAGTGACTTGACCGACCAAGACCGAGAGTTGTCAGTGGCTGCGGTGAAAAGTTGTTCTTGTATGCACGCTGCTGCCTCAGCAAGTTCGAGGTTCTGATGCTGATTGAGTATGTCTTCCATCGTGGCGACATTAAGGTTAACGAAGTAGTGATTGCACCATACAATCAGAGACCTGCGTACCTGTTTTAGATCACCGCTAGCGACTGCTTGGGCTAGTTGCCGGTAAGCTGTCTTTTCATTGTTGTCTGCACTGTATTTTGCCGCCAGAGTTAATCGGCGTTCGGTTAAGTAGCGAGCAATGTCACCGTGGCGGGGACTAATAACTATGCGATAGATACTAAGCAATACTATTGCTATAGCGGCAGCAATCAAACCATTGAACCATGAAGCCCCTACTTCTATGTACTCGGTTTGGTTTTGAGCATCAATTTCTTCCTGCGTGAGAGCGGGGGCCAAAGCTATTACGTCCTGAATATTCTGTGTGCTAACCACGCTTTGCTCTGCTGGGACAGCGCCATCAACAGTGGTGATGTCCAGTCGGGTGGCGGGGATAATGGATATTTCTTGCACATCGGTATCAACATTCCACCAAGGGACGGCTATTTCTGGAATTTCGATAATGCCGGCCGCGGTGGGCACAATAGATAGTGTTTCTACCCGTGTGCCAACGATATTACCATCGACAAAAGTTCGTTGAATGTCAGCGGGATCGGGATATTGATTGACACCTTCTATTTCAGCGCCTGTGATTGGTGGCAGTACCGCGCCATCAAGTCCGGCAGCAGTCATTGTAACGGTGCGAACTATGGAGTCGCCCACTCTAATGTCTGCAAGGTCAGTATCCCACGTCTCGGTAAGTGTGAGTTCAGTCACCGGTAGCCATGCGTCATTTCTTTGAGCTGCGGCAGGCCTGGCCTTCACATCGATGGTAATGCCTTCGATAAATGCTGTGACGCGGCGGGTGTTCAAGTTTCTAAACACAAAGTTACTAGAGCCATCAGTCACTTCACCACGGAACAAGATGTCAGGAATCTCCAATGGGCCGCTGCGCTGAGGGAAGATCACATAGCGCTTCTCGTAAACGCCGTAACGGATACCATCAACAAGCTTTTCATACTGATTCGGTGAGCCTATAAGCTGGATTACTGAGTTAGGCATTTCTAGTTCTGTGAACTGAGGGTTTCGAATGCCATTGATGGTATAAAAAAGTCTGACACTAAATAGCAGTTGTTCTTGTACGTAAACAGCGTCTTTGTTGACCTCTAATTCAAGGAATAACTCTTCACTTGATTGGTTAGATTTAGGGCCTTGATTTAGCACAGTAATAGTCACTGGGTCGGTAGTTGCGTTGTTTATTGTAAGCGCTGGAATAGTAAGCTCGCCCTCCGTTAATGGAAAGAGAGTAACAATGTAATCTGTCCAAGCTTCAACCGCACCATTAATGCTGCGAATTTGGCTAGAGGTTCGTGTGCCTAGAACATCGAAGTCTGAAGTAAGTGGGGTCAGATCTAACTGCATTCCTTGGCGTTGATCAAACACACGAATAGTAAAGGTAAGCGTTTCGCCGCGTGCCAACTCAGTACGATCAACGGTGACTTCAACTTCTTGCGCAACACTTGTAATAGAACAGACCAAGAGGGTCAGAGTAACTAGAAGCTGGGTAAATAATCTCACCAGATTTGACCTCCGGTAGCAGTTGCAGTGCCATTGAGCTGGCGCTGCCGATACTGGTAGCGAAATTTGCGTCTTAGCAGTTCGCCTGGATCATCTTCAATGCGTCGTAGCCACTGCTCGAGGGACTGTTGTTCCTCAAACTCTTCATTAGTCGATTCGCTAGGGGTGTTTTGCTCGCTGTTAGACTCAGAACTTTCTTGCTCTTCCGGCGGCTGGTTTTGCTGTTCCTGTTCTTGCTGATCTTCATTGCCTTCTTGGCTTTGCTGATCTTCTTGTTCACTGTTCTCAGACTGCTCTTCAGATTCACTCTCGGAATTTTGCTCCGATTGATTTTCTTGGCTATCACCTTCTTGATTCTCGCCGTTCTCAGCTTCTTGCTGCTCTAACAGCTGCTCAACGATTTCTTTGTTTTTTATTGCATCGCTGTGATTGCTCTCCAGTGCAATGGCGCCATCGTAAGCTGCAATCGCTTCTTGATAGCTCCCTGCCATGGCCAGAGAGTTACCGCGGTTGTAATTGCCATCGGCGCTTGAATCGGCAGCAAACGCAGCTACAGCGGCCTCGTAGTTTTGAGATTTGTAGTTTGCAGCACCTTGCCAACCGGCTGATTCGAATAGGGCGGCCGCAGCTTCGTGATTTTCAGCTTCATAAGCCTCAGCGGCTTGCTGATCTTTAGTCTTCCAAAAATCTAGCCATTCAATGGCCTGCGCTTCTTGAGCAGGTAACATGAGCCCAGATCCAAAGATGAGGCTGATTGCAAACAGCCAGCCACGACGAAAGCTCAGTGCCGCAATTGGCAGCACGAGCAAGAGTAGCCAAGGCCCAGCCTCGTACCACACATCAAATTGCTCCTCGACTTCTGTAAGATCATTGTTCTCGAGTATATTTATATCGCTTAATAAGTAAGCCAAGTCAGAGTCCGATAACTGAATGTCGTGGTAACGGCCATTGGTTCTATTTGCCAATGACTGCAACAAGTTTTTGTTGAGTCTGGGGATTACGATAGTGCCGGCGTCATCGGTCAGCAAGCTGCCATCATTGGTTCTGATAGGAGCACCTTCTTCGGTGCCAATGCCCATCACTAGCAATTCGTAATCTGTATTTTCTAGCCGGCTTGCAAGTAGCGTCTCTTCGTCAAAACCGCTAATACCATCGGTCATTAGAAGGATTTTACCTCGATTAGTAGCCACCTCATCGAGCAGTTCAATAGAGGCGTCAATGGCAAGGACCGGGTTGCTGCCAAACAGGGGCATGATATTCGGGCTGAGTGAGGGCACCAGTGCAGCAATGGTAACCACATCATCGGTTAGTGGAGTTACTGTATGAGCGTCGCCAGCATAGACTACTAATGCCGTTTGGCCTTCTTTTCTGAGCTCTAGAATGTCGCGAAGCTTGCGTTTAGCAAGATCTAGCCGGCTTGGTTCGTGATCTGGCGCGAACATGGATAAGGACAAATCTAAAACAATCACCAAGGCGTCTTCACGTTTTTGCACTGGTTGAGGCAGTTTTTCCCATACTGGGCCAGCGAGCGCGATTAGAGTTAGCGACCAGGTCGCAAACAGCAAAAATAACGGGGTGCGCTGGGCGGCGTTTTTACTGCGGTCCAGTAGATAGGGCAGTAGGCTTTTGTCGATTGCTTTATCCCAAGCAGTAACGACAGAATTAATTCGCCACATGGACAGTAAAAAGATTAGCGCGGGGATTAGCCCGAGCAGCCAGAGAGGTCTTACAAATTGAAATTCTTCAAGAATGTTGGTGGGAATCAATAATTCCATTAGCCTGCATTCCCCGCAGTGGGCCGTTCATCATCTGTGTCGTCTAAGCCTGTCATACGGGCTCTACCGGTTAGCGACAACCAAGGAATAGACACTAGAGCCAGCAG